>JBEKNM010000404.1:0-4748 GCA_049522835.1 Mycobacterium sp. | reverse complement strand
CCGACGGCACCGAGACGCCGTAGGGACCCAGCCGGAAATGGCCGGCGCTACGGTCCAGGATCGCGCCGAACACGCTTGGGGAGTCCGGTCGTGGCACGCAGAGCCACTCCACCGAACCGGCCGGAGAGATCAGGCACGTCGTCTCCCAGTCGGACAGAAATGCGTAATCGGCGATCGGCGGAAACGGATTGCGCAGCGAGGCGAAGGACGCAGATGGCGCCGGCGCGCTGAAATCGAGGCGCGCGTCCAGGGGTGGTTGGGGTGCCGCTTCGAACTCTTGCGCCGCGGGGGCATCTGAGGGTTGCTGGGTGGATTGCCCGGCGGATGAGTCGGCCGGTTGGGCGTGCAGGACCATCCCGCCATCATCATCTGCCGACGGGCCCGGCGTCCACGATTTGCCCGAGGCAGCAGGCCAAGCTCATGCCCGCCGGTCTGCCGCCGGAGATGAGACGGGTGGTTTCGTCCGACGCGGGAGGCATGCGCTGATCTCGGCACATTGGTTTCGGGTGCCGGGGCGAATAGTGTGAGCCCCGTGAACGGGATCCTGAATTGGTGGGACGGCATCGAGCTGTGGCTTTCAGGGCTCGCATTCGTGCTGCAGGCCATGGTGGTGATGCCGGTCGTGCTCGCGCTGGCCTATGTCATCGCGGCGGCGCTGGACGCGCTGCTGGGCAAGGGCATCCAGTTAATGCGTAGGGCCCGCCACGCCGACGACGCGCCAGGGTAACCCGAATGCCTCGGTCACACGTGAGGTTGGTTCTCGTCACGCTCGTGGTGCTGGTGATCGCCGCGTGGTTGCTGACGCGCTGAGAATGCCGCCCATGTGAGTTCTGTTAGGCTTCCCGCCATGCACCGCATGGCATCCGGCGTCTTGGAATGCTGTGTCCTCGCGCGCTGTTGTTGCTGACTCCCAACCCGTACGCGGTCGGGTGTGGAGCTGGTGACTTTCTCCTGAAGTTCTAGCCGCCTTTCCGCAGCAACGGGACCTACATCCATAAGTCCCCCACTGGAAGGCCAGGAATGCTTAACGACATCGGGAGCGCTCTGCGCTGCCGGCGCCCGTTGGTGCTCGGGGCCGCGCTCGCCCTGACTGTCGGTGTGGTCGCGGCCTGTCACCCTGGAGCCAGCGACGTCGTGGGCGGCGGCGGGCTGGCCAACGCGCATACAAGTATCACCTTGGTGGCTTATTCGGTCCCAGAACCCGGGTGGAGCAAGGTGATTCCGGCGTTCAATGCCTCCGAGGAGGGCAAGAGTGTGCAGGTGATCACCTCATACGGCGCCTCTGGTGACCAGTCGCGCGGTGTTGTCGACGGTAAGCCGGCCGATGTGGTGAATTTCTCGGTCGAACCGGATATCACCCGATTGGTCAAGGCCGGCAAGGTTTCCAAGGAGTGGAACACCGACGCCACCAAGGGCATCCCGTTCGGGTCGGTGGTGACGTTGGTAGTGCGTAAGGGCAATCCGAAGAACATCAGGGATTGGGATGACCTGTTGCGGCCGGGTGTGGAGGTCATCACGCCCAGTCCGCTGAGCTCGGGCTCGGCCAAGTGGAACCTGCTCGCCCCGTACGCAGTCAAGAGTCAGGGCGGCAGCAATAACCAGGCCGGCGTTGACTTTGTCAGCAGGTTGGTGCGCGAACACGTCAAATTACGTCCCGGATCGGGGCGGGAAGCCACCGATGTCTTTGTCCAGGGTAGCGGTGACGTGTTGATCAGCTATGAGAACGAGGCCATCGCCACTGAGCGGGCAGGCAAGCCGGTCGAGCACATCAACCCGCCACAGACCTTCAAGATCGAAAACCCGGTGGCGGTGGTGACCACCAGCCCGCACCTGGCTGCCGCGACCGCCTTCAAGAACTTCCAGTACACCGCAGCGGCGCAGAAGGTCTGGGCGCAGGCCGGTTTTCGGCCCGTCGACCCGGCCGTCGCCGCCGATTTCAGGGATCAGTTTCCGGTACCAGCGAAGCTGTGGACGATCGCTGAGCTTGGTGGCTGGGGCACAGTGGATCCGCAGCTGTTCGACAAGAGCGCCGGCAGCATCACGAAGATCTACACCCAGGCGACCGGATGACAGCGGCGATAACCTCCAATCGCAACGCGGGCAGACGCTATTCGCGCGGGCCCGCCACCGCCACGTCGCTTCGGGTCGGTGTGGCGACGTTGTGGCTTTCGGTGATCGTGCTGCTGCCGCTGGCGGCCATCGCCTGGCAGGCGGTCGACGGCGGCTGGGATGCCTTCTGGCTGGCGGTCACTTCGAATGCCGCGCTGGAGTCGTTCCGGGTGACGCTGATCATCTCTGCCGGCGTCACCCTGATCAACCTGGTCTTCGGTTTACTCATCGCCTGGCTGCTGGTGCGTGACGACTTCGTCGGCAAGCGGCTCGTCGACGCGATCATCGATCTGCCTTTCGCGCTGCCGACGATCGTCGCCAGCCTGGTGATGCTTGCGCTGTACGGGAACAACAGCCCGGTGGGACTTCATCTGCAGCTCACCGCGTGGGGCGTGGCGGTGGCGCTGGCGTTTGTCACGCTGCCGTTCGTGGTGCGCGCCGTCCAGCCGGTGCTGCTGGCACTCGACCGGGAAGTCGAGGAGGCGGCGGCCTCGCTGGGCGCTAACGGCCTGAAGATCTTCACCTCGGTCGTGCTGCCGTCGCTGACGCCGGCGTTGTTATCCGGTGCGGGGCTGGCGTTCTCCCGAGCGATCGGCGAGTTCGGTTCGGTGGTGCTGATCGGTGGTGCGGTGCCGGGCAAGACAGAGGTCTCATCGCAATGGATCCGGACCTTGATCGAGAATGACGACCGCACCGGGGCTGCTGGGATATCCATGGTGCTGTTGTCGATTTCGTTCCTCGTGCTGCTCATCTTGCGGATCGTGGGTGGGCGCGCGGCCAAACGCGAGGAGGGGGCCGCATGACGTCGTCAGCGTGGGCTCGCTACCTCATTCGATTTGTCGGATTGGGCTACCTCTTTGTGTTGCTGATCGTTCCGGTGACGCTGATCTTGTGGCGGACCCTCCAACCCGGCTTCGGCCAGTTCTTCGACTGGGTGAGCACCCCGGCGGCGCAATCGGCGCTGGACCTGACGCTGTTGGTGGTCGCCATCGTGGTACCCCTGAACGTGATTTTCGGCATCCCGACGGCATTGGTCCTGGCGCGCAACCGATTTCGTGGTAAGGGTGTGCTGCAGGCGATCATCGATCTGCCGTTCGCGGTCTCGCCCGTCATCGTGGGCGTGGCGTTGATCGTGTTGTGGGGATCCGCCGGTGCGCTGGGCTTTGTCGAGAAAGACCTCGGTTTCAAGATCATCTTCGGCTTGCCCGGGATTGTTCTTGCCAGCATCTTCGTCACCTTGCCGTTCGTGGTGCGCGAGGTCGAGCCGGTGCTCCACGAGTTGGGGACCGAGCAGGAGGAAGCGGCGGCAACGCTGGGTTCGGCTTGGTGGCAGACGTTTTGGCGGATCACCTTGCCGTCCATCCGGTGGGGCCTGACCTACGGCATCGTGCTGACCATCGCACGTACCCTCGGGGAATACGGCGCAGTGATCATGGTGTCGTCCAACCTTCCGGGGAAATCGCAAACACTGACACTGCTCGTCTCGGACCGCTATAACCGCGGGGCTGAGTACGGCGCCTATGCACTGTCGACGCTGCTGATGGGTGTTGCCGTGTTGATCCTGATCTTCCAGGTGGTTCTCGACGCCCGCCGCGCACGTGCGGCCAGACAAGCCTGACAAGGAGGGTTGACATGAGCGACGCCGGCACCGATCGGGACGCCCCCGCGATCGTCGTGCGCGACGCCTACAAGCATTATGGCGATTTCGTGGCATTGGACCATGTGGACTTCGTCGTACCCGCCGGTTCGCTGACGGCGTTGCTGGGCCCCAGCGGGTCGGGCAAGTCGACGTTGTTGCGGACCATCGCGGGGCTGGATCAGCCCGACAGCGGAAGCGTCACGATCAATGGTCGTGATGTCACGCGGGTGCCCCCGCAGCGCCGCGGTATCGGTTTCGTGTTCCAGCACTATGCGGCGTTCAAGCACCTGAGTGTCCGCGACAACGTGGCCTACGGTTTGAAGATCCGCAAGCGGCCCAAGGCCGAGATCAAAGACAAGGTCGACAACCTGCTGGAAGTAGTGGGGTTGAGCGGATTTCACGGGCGTTATCCCAATCAGCTCTCCGGCGGTCAGCGTCAGCGCATGGCGCTGGCGCGCGCACTGGCGGTCGACCCGCAAGTGCTGCTGCTCGATGAGCCGTTCGGCGCGCTGGACGCCAAGGTCCGTGAGGATCTGCGGGCCTGGCTGCGCCGCCTGCATGACGAGGTGCACGTCACCACCGTGTTGGTGACCCATGATCAGGCCGAGGCGCTGGATGTGGCCGACCGGATAGCGGTGCTCAACAAGGGCCGTATCGAACAGGTCGGATCCCCGCCTGAAGTTTATGACGCTCCGGCCAACTCGTTCGTGATGTCGTTTTTGGGTGCGGTGTCCGCGCTCAATGGCGCGTTGGTCCGCCCGCACGACATTCGGGTCGGGCGCAATCCCGAGATGGCGATCGCCGGCGGTGATGGCACCGCGGAGTCCATCGGGGTGGTGCGCGCCACTGTCGACCGGGTGGTGGTGCTGGGCTTCGAGGTCCGCGTGGAGTTGACCAGCGCGGCCAACGGAGGCCCGTTCACCGCCCAGATCACCCGCGGCGATGCCGAGGCGCTGGGCTTGCGCGATGGTGACACCGTGTACGTGCGGGCCACCCGGGT
>JBEKNM010000403.1:0-4751 GCA_049522835.1 Mycobacterium sp. | reverse complement strand
TGACCCGTTCGACGAGACTGTCGAAATGGGGCCGCTGGTATCCGACCG
Organism: Mycobacterium sp.; assembly: GCA_049522835.1. Taxonomy (GTDB): domain Bacteria; phylum Actinomycetota; class Actinomycetes; order Mycobacteriales; family Mycobacteriaceae; genus Mycobacterium. Next base: position 4,703 of record JBEKNM010000403.1, on the reverse strand, counting down.
CCAGCGAGCGCGCGTCGAGGGTTACATCAGAAGTGGAGTCGAACAGGGTGCGACTCTGATCGCCGGTGGCGGACGCCCGTCTCACCTACCGCGCGGCTACTTTGTCGAGCCCACCATCTTCGCGAACGTCGACAACTCGATGACGATCGCCCAAGAAGAGATCTTCGGCCCCGTCCTCGCCGTGATCCCTGCCGACTCCGAGAGCCATGCCATAACACTTGCTAACGATTCGATTTACGGACTCAATGGCTCCGTGTTCACCAACGACGTCGATCGTGCTTTCTCCGTCGCTTCGCAGATGCGCACGGGCATTGTAGGCCACAATGACTTCCGCGGCGATATACGAATCCCGTTTGGGGGCTTCAAGCAATCCGGGATCGGGCGAGAGGGAGGTGTCGAAGGCCTCCTCCCGTATCTCGAGGTCAAGAGTCTATTTTTGGAAGGCGTGCCTTCGGATGCGCTCTCCGGCTGACGCATCATTCCACTGCGCCACGACGATTCCAGGAAGTACTGGGGAGCATCGTTAGGTCGCAAGGACGCCCGCCCTGCGCTATTGGAACGGAATCCCGGTCCGGTCACATCCACGCGATGCGGACCTCACTCCGAGCACGGAAGATAGCGTGCGGCTGGAGAGTCATACCCGTGCCTGACACCAACCGTGCATTGGGGATTCGCTCGAGTACCCTCTCGATCGCCACCCGTGACGTCATGCGCGCGAGTGACGCACCAAGGCAGAAGTGGGAACCGACACCGAACGTGAGATGCGGCGTCTCCATCGGCCTGTCGGCATTGAAACGCTCCGGGCACTCGAAGATATTGGCATCACGGTTCCCCGAGTACCAAACGAGCATGACATTGTCGCCGTCCTTGATAGTCTCGCCCCTCACCACCACATCGGCCGTAGCTTTTCGCCCGACACCTAAGACAGGAGGATCCCAGCGTAGTACTTCTTCAATCGCCTCAGGCAATCCATTCGGCTTCTCGCACAGGGATTGCCAGCGGGTCTGATCGACAAGTAAATTGTAGATTGTATTTCCAATGAGTGTCGCAGTCGTACGGTGGCCGGCCATGACTAAACCGGGCAACAGGGAGGCCATCTCTTTGGTCGTCATTGGCGTATCAGACGCGCGTGACGCGGCAATTACATCACTGATAAGATCGTCACGGCCTTCGCGCTCGCGTTCCGCGACCAGCGCTTGCGCGTATTCCCATAATGCGACCTGGGACTCCGCAAGCCTGAGCTGCTCTTCGACAGTGGCGCCTCCACGTGCCTTCGCGGGAAGGCTCTCGATATCGCTGGTCCACTTCAAGCAGTCGCCCATTCGTTCATCAGGAACTCCCAGTATTCCCATAATGACGCTCACCGCGAGTGGAAATGAGTAGGCTGACAAAATCTCCACCTGTCCAGCGTCAATAAACGCGTCGATGAGCGTGTCGGCCATTCTCTTCGTTTCCGCCTCCATCGCCTTGACCCGACGGGCAGTGAACGCACGCAGGACTAGCTTGCGACGTCGAGAATGCTCAGGATCATCGATGTCGACCAGCGAAGAATGCTCGGGGAGACCGGCTGCGCGCAAATATGAATACACCTCGGGATCGATGCTCGTCTTGCCTAGACTCACGGCGTTAACGGAAGAGAACCTCGACGCATCCCGGGCGATGGATCGAATATCGTCATATCCAGTGACTGCCCATGCCTGCATCTTCTCGCTGTAGAAAACGGGGCATCTTGACCGAGCTTCTGACAGGACGTCAGTGACGTGTGGCAAACCTGATTCAGACAATGGGTCGAAGTCAACGTGCGGCGTAAAACTCATCTGTTCTCCTAACTGGTATCCTCGATCTAAGACTTGGCTCAGACATTGCAGCTTATTAACGCCGCGGCGTTTCGCCTCCGGGCGATCCGGGGAGGCTCGTAGCGTCGATCTGGTTATCGACCAGACGAGGTCGTCTATCCTCATAACCAAAGTCTCGAGTACTACGGGTGCAGCAATGCGCGTCGGCCCGTAATGTTAAATGGAGAGAACGACCCGCCCTGTCTGAACCGAGGGTGCTCGAACTCATCGTCGAGCAAATCTTCCATATGAGCTTCGCGCCTGGAGAGAAGCGGGCTCAACCCCCCAGCCGAAGCCAATATCACCGTCGCTGGAGTCCATCTGCTTCCTTCGGTTCGCGTCAACGAGTCTTAGGGTGCCCAAGCAAGCCACCTGCAGCACGGCCGGCCCCGTTCCTTACCCACGACCCGGGCAGGTGGCTACAGCAGCGTATCCATGAGCGTCGCTAGCTAGCAGTGACTTCCGTTCCAATCGGGCGATGTCGGGGCAGGGGTTGGCAACTGCCGGCGGTCTGCAAGCGGCTCCAAGTCTCGGAACAGACGTTCGTGGCAATCCCCTGAAACCGTAGAGGCTGTTGGTGGGGCGTCGGTCTCGCGCTGAACAGCGCGGGCGCGTTCGTATTCGAGCGGGCTGAGCATGCCGTTGGTGGAATGCCTTCTGTCGGTGTTGGATTCGTCGATCCAAGCGGCAACCGCGTGGCGTGCCTTGGTCCGAATGGAACAGCACCCCAGCCACCGCGCCGCCAAGCACCGCGATAGCCACGCACAGCGCAGCCCGGGCCAGCTCGGCGTCGTGGTGGACACCCATGGCGAACCCGACACAGCGCCGTGAATGCAAATCCAGCACCGCCGCAAGCTGAAGTTTGCCTTCGTCAGTGGGGATTTCGGTGAGATCTCCGCACCGGCGCACGTCCGGCTGCGACGGTGCGGTGAAATCACCCCGGCGCTATCGGCCGCCACCGGCAACCATCCCTCCCGAAACCAGCCCTGCGCCATCTACGGAGGCACACCCTGCCACCGCGCCCACCCCGCGAGGTTCACCCCACCACGCTGCTCACTAACGCGCACTTTCACTCACTATCACTCAGTATGTCGCCAGCAGTTGCAACCCCCGGCGGCTTCACCGTCGAGCTTTGCACCGGCATGACGGACTATTCGAACGGGTTGTCGCCCCGGTCAACAACGGGGTGAAATTCGAGAAGTTCCTGCACACCGCGTGGGAGGTCCCGGACTGGGACCGGACAACGGCGTTCTACCAGCAAGTGCTTGGGTTGCAAAGCGTCGGACTGGATCGGCAATCGCGCTGGATTCTTCCGATCAGCGGATCGCAATCATCACTCCTTGGTACAGATGCGCAGTGAGACAACAGCTTTCAACCACTTGTGCATCCAGGTGGAATCCCTCGACGACGTCATGCGTGCGCGAAACAACGCGTTTACGGTGGGGAGTCGAGTTGCGGGATGACCTGCTGCGGCATGCACCATCAGGCTCGATCGGCGTGAACATGAAGATCAGGCGCGAGGGTTCGCTGTCGAATTCTGTGTTACGGGTGACCACCGTCACATGTTGCGGTGACCATGATCGTTCACAGATCGGCTATAGGCCGCAACTATATGGGCATTCGACGCGCCTGTGCCCTGGGTCACATGCTCGAATGCGGTGTGTCGGAGCACGTTCCGCGGATCGCTGGAAAAGGGAGGTCGTTGTGGGAGCCACGGGTTTGTCAGGCATCGGTTCGGCCGTGAATGCGGCCGTCTGGGCCGCCGAGCGGCCGCGGCCGGCGAAGTAGGGGTTGGCAGTGCTCGATTATGGGGCGTTACCGCCGGAGATCAATTCCGGGCGGATGTATGTCGGCGCGGGGTCGGGGCCGCTGCTGGCGGCGGTGGCGGCCTGGGACGGGTTGGCTTCGGAGTTGAGTTTGGCGGCGAGTTCGTATCAGTCGACGGTCTCAGAGCTCACCGGTGGGGCGTGGCTGGGTCCAGCGTCGGTGTCGATGGCCGCGGCCGCCGCCCCGTATGTGGGGTGGATGAACGCCACCGCCGCGCAAGCTGAGCAGACCGCTGACCAGGCCAGGGCGGCGGCCGCGGCCTATGAGGCGGCGTTTAGCGCGCATGTGCCGCCGCCGCTGATCGCGGCCAACCGGTCGTTGTTGATGTCGTTGGTGGCCACCAACATTGTCGGGCAGAACACTCCGGCGATCGCGGCCACCGAGGCGCAGTACGCCCAGATGTGGGCCCAAGACGCCGCGGCGATGTACGGCTATGCCGGGGCCTCAGCGGCCGCAACGACGTTGACGCCGTTCACCTCACCGACGCAGAACACCGACCCGGCCGGTACCGGCGCCCAGGCCGCCGCTGTCACTTCGGCGGCCGGCACGTCGACCGGAACCGCGCAGAACGCCGTGTCGCAGGTGGCCAGCGCGCTGCAATCACTCGCGTCCGGTAACCCGGTGGCGGTGGTAACGAATGGGCTGAATAGCCCCTTGAACCAGGCCATCTCAGGTCTCTTTGGGGCTTATGCGTCGGACAACATTATTACGAACGCGCCCCTTATTCTTGCCGGTGATCCATTCCTTGTGATGGGCCCGCTGTTCCAGCTGGCGACGGGGGCCCCGAAAGTCGCGGCGGCGCCGGCGATCGCGGCGGCGCCGGCCTCTGAGTTGTCTGCGGTGCCTGCGGGCGCGGCGGGGACTCTGGCGGGTTCCTACGGGTCGGGGGCGGGTTCGGCGGGGCTGGGTGGTGCCGGGGTGTCGGCGGGCCTGGGCCGGGCGGGGGCAGTCGGTGGGTTGTCGGTGCCGCAGTCCTGGGCGACGGGGTCCCCGGCGATCCGGCTTGCCGCCACCGCACTGCCGGCTGCCGGCCTGGACGGC
>JBEKNM010000402.1:0-7357 GCA_049522835.1 Mycobacterium sp. | reverse complement strand
CGGGCCCCGGTCCGGTGCGCGGTCTGGAACAGCGGGATCGCGTAGGGGTCGACCTCCCACCCGACGTCGACGCTGCCCACGCATTCGCCATCGACCACCAGGTCGGCATGTTCGAGGCCCTGGGCGGGCGCCGCCGACGGCCCCTGCGACCGAACCCATCTCAGGCGCGCCCCAGTGGCCGGCAGCTCATCGGGGTCGGGCTCGGGTGCTTCCTCGCCATGCAGCAGCGCGTCGGCAACCTCGTATACCCGGTCGTCGTCCCAGCCGGGTGCATCTCCGCGCGAATGCAAAACTGCGCGGTGATCACCACGTAACGCGGCGCCGTCGATGACGACCACCTTTACCCGATCCAAGCGACGCAGGGCGCCAGGGTCGAGGACTAGTTGGTCGGCGTTTGCCAAGCCACGGCCCAAGACCGCCGCGAAGGCTTGCCGGCCCGTATGCGCCGCTCGTGGCACCCCGGCCAGGATCGCGCCGGCGGCGTCTTCGGTACCACCGCCGGCCACCAGCGCACTCGCCGCGGCGATCAACGAGCCGTTGGCGGCCGAACCGACATAGTTCTCCACCGGCCCGGCCATTGACCCTTTCGCGCTGTCGATTGCGCTGTCGATTGCTCCGCTGACCACGACGTGGGAAGCCTCACCCGCCGCTGCGGCTGCCCAGCTGTGCCGCGGCGCCTGCGATGTGGCCCCGGCTGATGAGATGATAGGCACCACTGGTGCTTGCGGCCGCTCGGGCGAGGCCAGCTGAGGTTCCCGGTCGCGCCACACGCGACGGTGGGCCGTCGCCTCGGAGATTTGAAGGCTACGTTGCACGAGGTCGATCAGCGGTGTGCCAAACGACTGGGTCAGCCCGTTGGCCGCGGCCGTTGTAGCGCTGAGCGCAATATCGGTGCCCACCCGACCCAGTCGCGACTCCAGGATCGACACCATGCGCGGTTGATGATTGATGAGAGCGGCCGCAGCCCGGGTGGTTCGCGGTGCAGCGGGCAGTCGAGTGACCCAGCCGGTAAATGCGGCACTCAGCGCGACCAGATCCATTGCCGCAGCGCTTAGCGGCACCAGAATAGCCAACGGGTTACCCGGGTCGGCGAATGGCGCAGAATTAGGTGCCGATCCCGACCCTGACAAAGTTATGTCGGCAGCTATGGAAGCGACCTCTTCCCGTACCTGGTCTAACACGGCGTCGTTGTCTGCGTCATCTTCAATTTCGACCACCAGCCGGCCCAATGACCCCTCGACGTGGGCTTTGGCCACTCCCGGAATCCTGCGAACCGGTTCCTCTACTACCGCCGCGTACTCGTGCCAGCGGGGGAACGGCAGCAACGGATCCAGGTCCAGATGCACCCGCTGCCCGCTCTGCCAACGCACCGGCGGCGTGACGGCGGCTGGGGACCGGTTAGGGGAAGTGCTCATCCCGAGCGCCTGGCCGGTCGATTGAGCCGCTGACTGCACCACTGGGCCGACCAGTTCGACGACCGGGCTGGCCAGCAGTTGCGCCGCGCCCACGGCGCCCGCGGCACCCGATACACCGGCTCGTACTAGCTGCGTGGCTCCGCCGGTCACCCCAGCGATGACGCTGGCCACACCCGGGATCTTCATCCGTCCCCTTCAGTTACGTGTATGGCGTCAATCCTGCTGGCGTCTTTCCGACCTGTCCACATATGGCCGCAGCTGGACCGTGACACGACGCTGGTGACCATGGTGGGTCGCGGATTCGCTCATTACGAGGGGCTCAATTGTTGCCCCCGGATGGGGAGTTTACCGGGTTGAAGGCAACCTGAAAGCGCTGAACAGGGCCGGGTCGAGAAAGACGGTGATTGCAGCGATACCGGCGGCGCCGGTGGTCAGCACGTGGATGGAGTGGGACTGCATGACATCGTCGCTGCTGCGACGGTACTCGGCAACGGCGGGTTGCCCATTGGCGGCAGTGGGGATCATGACAATATCGCCGGCTCTCGTGAAAGCGCGCACGGCAAGGAAGCGCATCACGGCGTCGCGACCGGTGAACCACACAGGCACAGGAGGCATTTCGAGCTTGACGTCGGCTTGAAGCAGCTCGGTGAGTGCGGCCATGTCCGCGTTTTCAAACGCCGCGCAATAGCGGTCGAGCAATTCACGTCGCTTGGCGTCATCGGGCTCGACGGCGTCTTCTTCGGTGGGGGAGACCTCGGCGAGGTGGGCCCGGGCCCGCTGCAGGGAGCTGTTGACCGCGGCGGGTGTGGTTTCGAGCAGTTCGGCAACCTCGGCGGCGCTGAACTGCACCACGTCGCGCAGGATCAACACGGCCCGTTGGCGCGCCGGAAGTTCCTGCAGGGCCGTCATCACGGCCAGCCGGATACTTTGCCTTGCGGTGACGGCCGTTTCGGGGGTCAGGGCGTCGGGGATCGGTTCGAGCCACTCATGGGCGCCAATGTTTGCGTCGAGACTGGTTTCCGGGTCGATCGAGCTGTCACCCAGCCCGGCCGGCAGCACCCGGCGGGCCCGGTTCTGCAGCGCACGAAGGCACGCGGTCGTCGCGATCCGGTACAGCCAGGTCCGCAATGCTGCGCGCTCCTCGAACGTCTGATAGCCACGCCAGCCTCGCAAATAGGTCTCTTGGACAAGATCCTCGGCGTCGTGCACCGAACCGAGCATGCGGTAACAGTGCGCGATCAACTCGGCACGAAACGGCGCCGCCTGCTCGATGAAGTCCTCCTGAGCCGGCATGGGCTTCTCCTATCTCCGCCTCCGGTCCGGGTTGGGACCGAACCACTACACGAGTTCTGATACCCGCAGCGGTCCGAATTCATCGGTCGGCCGCGATGAATTCGGGCGGCGCTGCGTATCTGAATTAGTGGATACCGATTCGTATCACCTGAAAGCGAGTACGAACATGAACCAGTCCCCGCAAACCCACACCGACGGCCTCGTCGGCACGAGGACGATTAAAAACACTAAGACGATTGAAAACACGACAGCGATCGTGACCGGGGCCGGCCGCGGCTTTGGCCGCGCCGTCGCCGCCGCATTGTCTGCAACCGGAGCGCACGTCATCGGCGTTGCGCGTACCGGCGCGCAGCTCGATGAGGTGGCCGGCGAGCTGGGCGACAGCTTCACCCCGGTCGCCGCCGACGCCGCTGATCCCGCGACGCCCGGCCGGCTCATGGAGGAGTACCGGCCGCGCACGCTGGTGCTTTGCGCCGGGGCCGCTCCGCGGATGAGCTCCTTACCGGATCAGACCTGGGAGAGCTTCAGCCAGAATTGGAATGTGGACGTCGCGCAAGCGTTTCACTGGACTCGATGTGCGCTGCGGCTCCCGCTGAGGCCGGGCAGCTCGGTGATCGCGATGTCCAGCGGCGCCGCGGTCAACGGGTCACCGCTGAGCGGCGGCTATGCGGGTGCGAAGGCCACCGTCAGATTCATCACCAGTTACGCGGCCATCGAATCGCAACGGGCCGGGCTGGGTATCCGTTTCGTGTCCGTTCTCCCGCGGCTGACGCCGGCCACCGACCTGGGTGCCAAAGCCGTGGCGGCCTACGCCGAGCGGCAAGGTGTCGATGTTGAAACGTTCGTGCAGTCGATGGGTTCGATGGGGCCCGTGCTCAACACCGAGCAAGTCGGCAAGTCAATCCTGCAGATCGCCACGGGCGACCCGCAGGATGCCGGCGCATACCTACTTGCATCGTCGGGCCTGTCGGCACTGGCCTGAAGCTACTGAAACAACCGAGAGGCGGACGACTTAATGAACACAGCAATGAACGCACCTCCAATCGTGACGGCGCAAGAGTGGGCGGCTGCACACCAGCAGCTGCTGGTCAAGGAGAAGGAGCTGACCCGGGCCCGCGACGCGCTGGCCGCCCAGCGTCGGCGGATGCCTTGGCTGGCGGTCGATACGGAATACAGGTTCGACGGGCCTGATGGCAAGGTGACGCTGCTGGGGCTGTTTCAGGGTCGGCGTCAGCTGGTCGTCTACCGAGCCTTCTTCGAGCCCGGCGTTCACGGCTGGCCCGATCATGCCTGCCCCGGCTGTTCGATGATCGCCGACCACATCGGCAACCTTGCCCATCTGAACGCCCGCGATACCACGCTCGTGTTCGCTTCGCCTGCGCCGCAGGCCGACATCGATCGACTGAAGGTGCGGATGGGTTGGCAAATGCCGTGGTACACGATCACCGATGGCTTCGACGCCGACTTCGGCGTGGACGAATGGCACGGCACCAACGCGTTCATCCACGACGGAGACCGAGTGTTTCGCACCTACTTCATCAACAACCGCGGCGACGAGGCGTTAGGGACCACCTGGAGCTTCCTGGACATGACGGCGCTCGGACGCCAGGAAGAATGGGAGGACTCGCCGGAGGGTTACCCGCAGACCGCACCGTACGAGTGGTGGGACTGGCACGACGAATACGGCGAGCACCAGCCGTCGCGATGGTTCGGTGAGCCTGATCCGAACGATCCCAACGACCAACGGCCCTTAAACAGGCGCGAAAGCGATTAATCCGCAAAGTGGAATGTCCAAATAACAAGGATGTCCAAATAAGACGAATGCGCGATAGGAGAATTGCGTCTACAAATATCGGTGCGTCGACCTGCCGACGTGGTACCCGGCCGGGAACTCTGGATTCGAGTTCGAGGACTACGCAGCTATCGCTGACGGCCTTCGACTCGAGAACTATGTATCGCTGGCCGCCATCGGTGATCGGGTCGCCGGAGTGCAATGTTTCCACAGGCACTAATTCCGGGGTTCCGTCTGACTCCACCTCTGACACGTTAGGTCAATTCAGCGAGTGAGGGAATACTTCACTCGCGGTGTGCTACCCGCGGTTGGCGCCGCGCTGTTTGAAGAACACGCTGACGCGAGAGATCAGGCCGTCGTCGCCCTGCTCGAACAGGATGCATTCGGGCCACTCGGCGGGAGCACCGTCGAGCTCGAACGACTCGGTCAACTCGACGTATGACAGCCGGGTGTCCACGTGTGAGACCCGCTGTACTTCCAACCGGTGGCCCTCGAGATTGGTGAGAACCTTGCGCAGGTAGGCGACGTAGTGCGCCTTGCCTTCGACGAGGTCGCAGAACGGGCCCTCTCGAGTCAGCCCCTCGTCGGCGATGGTGTCGGCCAACCCGTCCCAGTCGTGGTCGGCCAGGCAGGTCAAGTAGCGCTCAACCACTCCGGTGTCCGTTGCGACGGCCATGTCGTCTCCGCTCACTCGATGCTGGCACTGAGCCGAGCGTAGCGTCAGGGCTGAAACCGCCGGCAGAAAGTCGCCGTAGCGTTGCGCCCGCGGGCGCGGTCCGGCTCGGCCCGCTTCGGCGCGCACCGTCGCGGAGCTAGGTTGTCTCCTATGAGTTGGTGGATGGCCCACGCCGAGCGGACACTGTCCGAACAAGTACCCGCACCACCGGCTCGCGTTCGCGATTTCTACGTGGACCTGGACAACATCAAACTCGTGCACCCTCTGATCGTGTCCGTGCAAGCGATGCCCCGCAGCGAAACCCCGGACGGCTACCGCCAGAGCTATCGCGTGGTGGATCGAATCCCGTTGGGGCCATTCACTATACAGATCACCTACCAGGCGCGGCTACATGTTCCCGCCGACGGTGACGTGACCACAGAGGCAGATCAATCCCCCGGGGTGCGCCTACGTGGAACGGTAAGTTTTGAGCCGGTCGATGGCGGTACCCGGGTCACCGAGCGAATACGGATAGCCGCGCCCCGACCGCTGGCCTCGATGACGACGCGTGAGGCGGTCAAAGCGCACATCGAGATGCTGGCAGGCATTCGCCGTCACTTCGAATCCGCCTGACTCGTCGCGCGATGATGGATTATGCCCTGCGTCCGCTGCGGGCACCTCAAATGCCACGGGGCGCGGCTTGGCGATCCACGCCCGCCGCCAAGTGGAACCGCTCAGACCCACAACGCTCTAGCATGACCGCTGTGGCTCCCTCGTGCAGTCCCTGCGCCAGTTGGGCCTGAGACCACCAGTAAGGAGGTTGCAATGAAGTGTCGTGCCGCTGTGCTGCGCGGGGTTGGCAGGGACTGGGAGATCAGCGAGGTTGATCTTGATCCGCCCCGCAACGGTGAAGTCCTGGTACGGATGGCCGTTGCCGGAATTTGCCACTCCGATGACCATCTGTTTACCGGCGACGTGGTGCCGACCCCTGAGGTGCTGGCCGCAAGCGGTATGCCCGCGCCAGACTGGTTCCCGCTGCTCGGTGGTCACGAGGGTGCTGGTGTCGTCGAAGAAATCGGGCCGGGCGTAACTACGGTGAAGCAGGGGGACCGCGTGGCGCTCTCGTTCATTCCCGCGTGCGGTAATTGCCGATTTTGTGTCAACGGTCAGAGCTACATCTGCGATATCGGCGCCAGCCTGTTCGTGCGGGAGATGCCCACCGACGGAACGTGCCGCCGGCATCTCGGCGACGAAAACCTGTTGGCTTATGGCCAACTCGGCACGTTCGCCGAATATGCGGTGCTATCGGAACGGTCCGTAATCAAGATCGACGACGCGATCCCTTTCCATGCCGCCTCACTCGTGTCGTGCGGCGTCAGCACCGGCTGGGGCTCCGCGACGGTGTCGGCAGGCACCGAGCCCGGCGACACCGTCGTCGTCATCGGCACCGGTGGTGTCGGGATGAACGCCCTGCAAGGAGCTCGCGCCGTCGGCGCAACCTACATCGTTGGGGTGGACCCGGTTGAGTCCAAGCGGGATTCGGCCAAGATCTTCGGTGCCACGCATACCGCGGCCTCCGCTGAGGAAGCGATACCATTGGTCAAAGAGATCACCGCCGGCGTAATGGCCGACCGCGTCGTCGTCACTCCCGGCGTTGTGCACGTGGACTTGATCCCGTTGGCGATGACGCTGCTTCGCAAAGGCGGGATATGCGTGCTCACCGGCATCACCCCTTTTACTGAGCCCCCTGTTCCGCTGGTGCTACAGGAAATGGTGCTGTCGGCCAAACAACTCAGGGGAGCGCTCTACGGCGGGATGAATCCGCGCACGAGCGTGCCGATGCTGTTGTCGTTGTATCAGGCAGGCGCGTTGAAGCTAGACGAGCTGGTCACCCGTCACTACCAGCTCGACCAGATCAACGAGGCGTTCGTGGACCTGCGCGAAGGCCGCAACATTCGCGGAATCATCGATTTCGCCGGCCTCTGATCAACCCTTTGGCTCGCGATCGCGAGGCGCGCACCGGCTCGCGGCCTGATCGAGCACCGCAAACAGATTCACCGCTCGATCCACTGCGATGTCAACGCGAACTCCGACAGATATTTCGTCGAACTCCATCCGCCATCGACAACGATCGTTTGGCCGTTGATGAAACTTCCTCCCGGCGAGCATAAGAACGCGACGGTGCTGGCAATGTCATTGATA
>JBEKNM010000401.1:0-4754 GCA_049522835.1 Mycobacterium sp. | reverse complement strand
CGCGCACCGCGAAGCTGATCTCCGAAGCTCGAAAAGGCCTGCCGCCCAACCCCGATGCCACCAGCACCAGCCTGCCCGGTGCTCGCGGCGCCGACGTCGACGGCATCCCGGTGCACTCGGTGCGGTTGGCCGGGCTCGTCGCCCACCAGGAGATCCTGTTCGGAACCGAAGGGGAGACGCTGACGATCCGCCATGACAGCCTGGACCGCACTTCGTTCGTGCCGGGCGTGCTGTTGGCGGTGCGCCGCATCCGGGAACGCCCCGGGCTGACGGTGGGCCTTGAGCCCTTGCTCAACCTGCAGTGAGCCGCGTGCACATCAACGACACGGCCCGCACCCTGCGCATCCAATTGCTCATCGCGTTGATGTGCGTTGCGATGCTGGCGTACTTCGTGCTGCTGGGCCGGTTGGCTGTCGCGATGATCGCTTCGGGCAGGGCCGCCGCCGTGGGGCTGGGACTGGCGGTGCTGATCATGCCTGTCATCGGCCTGTGGGCGATGATCGCTACCCTGCGGGCCGGATTCGCCCACCAGAAGCTGGCCCGTCTGATCGCCGAAGACGCAATGGAACTCGACGCGAGCGAGCTCCCGCGACGGCCGTCGGGCCGCATTCAGCGGGACGCGGCCGATGCGCTGTTCGCCACCGTGCGTACCGAGGTGGAAGGCGAGCCCGACGACTGGCGACGGTGGTACCGGTTGGCGCGGGCCTACGACTATGCGGGTGATCGCCGCCGTGCGCGGCAAGCTATGAAGACCGCCGTCGAGTTGCAGGGCCGCCAGTGAGCAAGACATTGCTGATCGTCCACCACACGCCGTCGCCGCACACGCAGGAGATGTTCGAAGCCGTCGTGTCTGGTGCCACCAACCCCGAGATCGAGGGCGTGGAGGTCGTGCGGCGACCGGCCCTCACTGTCTCACCAACCGACATGCTCGAGGCGGACGGCTACCTACTCGGAACCCCGGCCAACCTCGGTTATATGAGTGGAGCTCTCAAGCACGCGTTCGACGTCTGCTACTACCCGTGCCTCGATGCGACACGTGGGCGACCGTTCGGCCTGTACCTGCACGGCAACCAGGGCACCGAGGGCGCCGAGCGGGGCGTCGCGGCCATCACGACCGGGCTGGGTTGGACGAAAGCCGCGGAAACCGTGGTGGTTTCGGGCAAGCCAAGCAAGGGCGACCTGGAATCGTGCTGGGAACTCGGCGCGACGGTCGCGGCTCAGTTGATGGGTTAGAGATAGGTCGGCTTGAACGCGTCGGCGGGCTGGGCCAGGGCCAACGCCGAGCTGGTGCCGATCGGCCCGTGCCGGTCGAACAGGGTCGCGGTGCCGGTGGCCACACCGGCCGTGCCGTAGTGGCTCTGGGCTGCCAGCCCGAGGTATTCACCGTCGGGCAGTCGGCTCGCGGTGACGGTGTAGTCGGCGTTGATGTAGCGCAATCCACCACTGCCCCAATGGGTGAGCGAACTCGTGATATCGCCGACGAATGCCAGGCGAACCAACGGTGTGAGCGGGTGGCCTTGAACCATCGGACGGAAAAGCCGCGTCCATGCGAACTTCTGGGAGTCGGACTGCTCCCACTCGGCCATGCCGCGCGCTCCCTTCTGGGGGTTGGCGCGGTAGCCCCAGATGAAAAACGGCGCATCTGCTCCGAAGTCGTCCGCGTCGGCGGGAAGGGGTGGCATCCGCACCGGAGTGGACCACACCTCGCCATCAGGGTGATCGCCTCGTCGCAGGAAAAGCGCGCTGGCCCGCGCGACGGTCTTTCCGTTCTGTACCAGCGTGCCGTCGACAAGCTTGATGCGCCGACCTTCGCGCTGCACCGAGGTCTGAATCTGCACCGGCTCGAGCAGGACCGGACGCAGCAGGTCGACCGTGAGGCGGGCGGGCTGTAAGTCCGGATCGATACCGGATCGCTCTATCCCCCAACCCAACAGGCCTCCGACGATCTGACCGCCCATTGCCGCACCCCACGGTCCTTGCGTCAGCACGCCCGGCACATAGGAGTCGCCGTCGACAGTGAAGAACGCCTCGGGCATGATGGCGGAATCCTCAATCGTCACCGCTATCACGATAGGACACCGCGAAGTAAGGACCGGGCATGCCTTCAGTGATCGAAATTCCAGGCGGCCACAACCCGTTCCCGATGGCGGGCGTGGCCCGCGACCGCAACGGCATACCGCATTACGACGAGTTGCCGCCCACGTTGTTGGACATGCTCGCCGAGCAGGTCGACCGTCGCCCCGACAGCGAGGCCCTGGTCGAACTCGGCGCAGACCGATTGACCTACCGGCAGCTGTGGGACCGCGCTTCGCGGGTTGCCGGTGGGCTGCGCGCGGTTGGTCTGCAACGAGGTGACCGCGTCGCCGTGCGTTACCCCGCGGGTATCAATTGGGTACTGGCGTTTTGGGGCACCGTGATGGCCGGTGGGGTCGCAGTGGCGGTCAATACGCGGTCTGTGCAGCCAGAGGTCGAGTTCATGCTGGCCGACTCCGGTGCGCGAGTGGACCTGGCGCCGGACATGGCGCTGCCCGACGGCCAGCCGTACGTGACCGAACAACTCGGCAGCACGGACACGGCCGCGCTGTTTTACACCTCGGGCACCACCGGTCACCCCAAAGGTGTGCCGACCACCCATGAGGCATTTCTGACCAACACCGAGAACTCGCGCCGGTGTCTCGCACTCCCAAGCGACGTAGGTGAGGGGATGCGTACCCTCATCTCGGTGCCGTTGTTCCACGTAACCGGTTGCAATTCCCAGCTTTTGGCGGCTACTCGGCTCGGCGGTGCATCGGTGATCATGCCCGCACTCAACCTCGACGAATTGGCGGCCGCACTGCCCCAAGAGCGCATCTCGCTCGTGGTGACCGTTCCGGCAATCTACTCCTTGTTATTACGCAACAAGGCCTTTGCCAGTGCGGACGTTTCCGAGGTGCGCTGGGTGGGCTATGGAGGTGCGCCGATCGCCCCGTCGTTGGTGCGGTCGGTGAAGGAGGCATTTCCGCAAGCGACAGTGTTCAACGGGTACGGCATGACCGAGACGGCCTCGTTGATGACCGTACTGCCCGACAATGATGCCGTCGAGCACGCCGACTCGGTCGGGTACGCGGTCCCCTCGGTGGACCTCGGCGTGATCCCTTTCGGTGACGATCCCGCGGTGGGCGAGTTGGTCGCGCGCGGAGCTAATGTGACTGCCGGATACTGGGATCGGCCGGCGGCCACCTCGGCCGCTTTCGCGGACGGCTGGCTGCATACCGGTGACGTGGTTCGAGTCGACGACGCGGGTCGGGTGCACATCATCGACCGGCTCAAAGACATCATCAACCGCGGTGGCGAGAACATTTCCAGCGTCGAGGTCGAAGCAGCGCTGCTGGCCGCCCCCAACATCGCGGACGCCTGCGTACTGGCGGTTCCCGACGACGTGATGGGCGAGAAGGTCGGAGCCGTGCTGTTCGGTGGCGACGAGCAGATCGATGTGCGGGCGGTGCTGGACCACTGCCGCGGGCAGCTCGCCGATTTCAAGATTCCGCAGTACGTCACCGTGGTAGACGGCGCACTCCCGCGCAACGCCGGCGGCAAACTGCTCAAGGGCAAGCTTCGTGAGCAAGTGCAGTGGGGCGACCCGCTTCGATGAGCGCGACCCTGCTGATCGCGAACCGTGGCGAGATCGCCCTTCGAATCATCCGAACCGCAACCGAACTTGGCATCCAAACGGTAGCGGTTTACGCCGAAGACGACGCTGAGGGCCCACACGTACATGCCGCCGACGAAGCGATCGGTCTGCCTGGTACCGGCCCGGCGGCCTACCTCGACCACTCTGTGTTGCTGGCGGCGGCCAAGAGCGCGGGCGCCGAGATGATTCATCCGGGATACGGATTCCTCAGCGAGAACGCCGAATTTGCCCGCGCTTGTGTGGCTGCCGGGTACACGTTCGTAGGGCCGGACGCCGACGTGCTCGACATGGTCGGCAATAAGGCATCGGCCCGTGCTGCCGCGACTGCCGCGGGCGTGCCGGTGCTGCCCGCGACCAGCGGGGCGAGCAGCGTTGGGGACGTCCGTGCATTTTTCTCCGCTCAGGACGGCCCCATCATGATCAAGGCGCTGGCAGGCGGCGGCGGCCGGGGCATGCGCAAGGTGGACAGCGCCGATCAGATCGATTCTTCCTATCAACAGTGCGCAGCGGAGGCGCGACTGGGCTTCGGTGATCCCGCTGTGTTTGCCGAGGCGGTTCTGGACGCCGCGCGACACATCGAGGTGCAGGTTGTCGCGGCACCGGCCGGGCACCAAACACATGCGCTCGCTCTGGGAGACCGTGACTGCAGCATCCAGCGTCGTTATCAGAAGGTCATTGAAATTGCACCTGCGCAGGGGCTTTCGGATAGATTGCGTCGTGACCTGCATCTGGCCGCAGCCCGCCTCTGCGCCAGAGTCGGCCTGCGCGGGCTGGCCACTGTCGAATTCCTGGTCGCCGGTGAGAAGTTCGTCTTCCTCGAGGTGAACCCGCGTATCCAGGTGGAACACACGATCACCGAGGAGACCGCCGGGGTGGACCTGGTGGCTGTCCAGTTGGCCGTTGCGGGCGGCGCGTCCTACTACGAACTAGGACTGCCGGCCGGAATTGCTTCTGACGGTGACGAAGTCATCGGCGAGCCGGCCGCGCGACGGGGTATCGCGATTCAGGCCCGGGTCAACATGGAGACTTTTGCCCGCGACGGGTCCGTTTTGCCCTCGGCAGGTACCCTGTCAGCGTTCTCGCC
>JBEKNM010000400.1:0-4755 GCA_049522835.1 Mycobacterium sp. | reverse complement strand
CTCGGAGCGCAGCATCGGCAGCCACAGTCGCGCCGCGAAGGCACCCAGACGGTTGTCCTCGCCGTCGTGCTGCTCGCCCGACCGCAGGGGTTGCATCAGATCGGCCAGTCGCGCGTTTTTACCCCAGGCCCGCACATGAGCCGGCGCCTCGTCCTCGCCGGGGTATCGATCGGACTTCCATCGGTATGACGCCTGTTTCTCCGGGTCGTCACCGCAGTGCCGGGCCAGAGCCCACGCGTAGGATGTCTTGATGGGCAACGGAATCGGCTCACGTCTCCCGGTATCGTAGATCGCCACCAGATCTGCCAGCAGCTGGACGGCGTGATCCTGCGGTCGCCCCAGCCCCTCCTCTCGCGGGGTGGTGCCGCGCTTCGGCCGACCAATGCAGACGGCGGACCAGTCACGGCGCGGGTCGTGAGCGGTCAACGCCAACAACAGAATCCACGACTCAACCAGGTGCTTGCCGTCGAGCTTGGAGTACGTCACAGACACCAGACGGTCGCCGAACACCTGCGGCACCGTGCCGGTCAGCCGCCTAGAGCCGAGATCGACGTCGACGTCGTACGCTGCCGCGTCGGCTTGGCGGTGCCGCAGCGCAGCGCCTGCGAGCAGCGCAGCCTGATCGCGAACTTCGGTCGCCTTGCGCCACCCGAGCTGACCGGGCGGCAGCCTGCCCCGGCGCCACTCCGCCTGCTTGGCTTCATCCGGTGTCATGCCACCCAGGATGTCGTTCAGCATCTGATCGCCGACAGTCCATTCCTCGAGTGCGTTGATGTCGACCGGCATAGCGTCCTCGACACCTTCGACATCCCAAGGCAACGTGTACTCGAGCGCTCGAAAGAAGCCCTTCACCGGGTCCTTGAAGAAGGCGACTAGATCGGCGAGGACGACGTCATCCGGTGGTGGGGGCGGCAGTGGTTCGCGGACGAACTCTGGTCGCTCGGCGCGTTCGCCGGTGGCGGTGCGAGCCGCGCGCAGCACGGTCGGATCGAAGCTGAACGGCACGCCGGGCACCAGCCGTCCGCGTTCCACGTTCCGAACATCGAAGGGCTGCAAGGGATGTTCGACAACGACGCGGGCACGGACTTTCTCGGTTGTGGTCATATCCAACGTGTCGAGCAGCTCGGCCAGCGGAACGGCGGGTGGTCTGCGCTGGCCCGAGTATTCGTTGGCCCCGGTGTACGTTATGACCAGGTGCCCGGTGGCCGCGCCGATGGCGTCGAGCAGCAGTTGTCTGTCCTCAGAACGGATATCGCGCTCGCCGGTCATGGGATCGCGGGCCAGCACGTCGTCACCGTCGACGACACCGAGCCGCGGAAAAATGCCGTCGTCGAGGCCGACCATACACACCACCCGATGCGGGACCGACCGCATCGGCACCATCGTGCAGACCGTCAATGTGCCGGTGCGGAAGTTGGCTCGGGTGGGCCGCCCGGCGAGGTGGCGTTGCAGCAGCGCGCGGACGTCGGGTAGCCGCATCGCGGTGTCGGCGCGCGGACCGGCAGTGCGGAGTACTTCGGCAAACTCGCGCTGCATCTGGCTGGTCTGCCAGGCGTCCTTGTCGTCGAGGCGCGTCAGCAACGTGATGCCGTCGGACAGCGCGGCCAACCATTCCTGCAGCGGCCGCGCCGCAGTGAGTGAGTCGACCGCACGCTGCAGCCTGTCGATGTATTCGGCGAATTGGCCGGCCAGCTCGACCCGGTTGCTGCTGACGTCGTCGAGGGGCAGCGTGTGGTCGATCCAGGCGTGTGAGTCATCGGACATCGCGACACCGGCCAGCACGCGGTCGATGCCGAATCGCCAAGTGTTGTGCACGAAGTCGACCCCGAAGGGCCTACGGTGTTCCTGATCGAAGCCCCACCGGATGTTCGACTGCCGGACCCAGCGGGTGATGCCCTCCAGATCGTCGTCGCTGAAGCTGAACCGGGCGCGCACCGGCGCAGCCTGGGCGAGGTTGAGCACCTCACTCGCGGTGACCCTGCCGCCGGCCAGCGTCAACAATTGCGACGCCACGCCAAGGAGCAGGTTGGTCTGGGTGAGCGCCCGGTCGGCGAGCCGCACCCGGAGCCGATGCGCGGGATGGGCGCCGTGTACCACGTCGCCTAGGCCGAAGTCCGCGACGATCAGCGGAGCGTAAGTCTCGATGTCCGGACACATCACCAGGATGTCGCGCGGCTCCAGCGTCGGGTCGTCGGCGAGCAGGCCGAGCAGCACCTCGCGCAGCACATCGACCTGCCGGGCCGGGCCGTGGCAGCTGTGCACCTGCACCGACCGATCATCGGCTGCCAGTGAGCGACCATCGGGCCGCACGACGTTGGCGGCGATGTCGGACTGCAGCCAGCCGAGCAGGGTGTCGGATTTTATTGCACCGCTGAGGTATTCGTCGGTGATGGGGTTCTCGGGTAGCCCTCGCTGTAGCTCGCGAAGATCCCGGCCCAGCGTCGCCAGCAACGGATGATCGACCGCGCGGTGGCTGGTGTCCGCGCGCCGCGGCACCGCGCCGTGCACGCCCGAGAGCGCCCGCCACAGGTCGTCGCTGGGGTGCGGCAGCCACAGGTGCAACTCGTGGTGGACGGCCAGTGCGTCCAGCAGCTCGACGTCAGTACCCGGCAGCCGGGTGTGCCCGAACAGGGACAGCCGGGCGGGTAGCTCGGAAGGCGACTCGCGCAGCCGGGCGACGGTCTTGTCGTGACGGTTATGCGGGGGATCGGCGGGGACGGCGGCAACCAGCGCCCGCCACAGCTGCGGCTGCCAGGCCAAGTCGTCGTCGAGATCACCCGCGTTGCCGTCCAGCCAATCGACCAGCAGCTGCGGACGCTGCCGGGCATACGATGCGAACAGCCCGGCGAGGCGGCGCGCCACCGCGTAGCGCCGGCCGCGCCTCAGCTCGGCCTCCTCACCGCTGTGAAAGTGACCCAAATGCGTTGCCAGCGTTCGGCACCACGGTTCACCCAATGCCCCGTCGATCACCCCCAGCAGCGGCCACGTCATGGCTTCGGGCGACCACGGGTCGTCGTGGACTGTGCCGGTGATCTCGGCGATCAGCGAGCCCGGGCTCCTGAACGACACGCCCGCGCACACGCCGTCGCCACTGTCGGGCCCGCACCCCAGCACGTGCGAAAGCCGCTGGCTCAGCCAGCGTTCCACGCCGCGTGCCGGGACCAGCACCAGTTCCTCAGCAAACGGGTCGGGCGGCCGGTCGGCCAACAGAGCGCCGAGTCCGTCGGCCAAAAGGTCGGTGCGTTCAGCACGATGAAGATGAAGAGTCATCGCCGGCCACCATAGAACGCCGTGCCGACTGTGTCGCCGGTTTGGGCCCACTCGATGTGTCACACCCGCGTGCAAGGGTGGGGGTGAGGGCTGGATCGAGGGGGGAATCGAGGGGAATCGAGGGACACAAGCAACGATGGGAGCTTTCCGATGCGTTCAATGCGTTGGCAGACGCGGTCGGCGTGAGCAGCACGTCGGGCACCGACAACTAGGCTCGGAAATAGTGGCGCCCCTGAAGCGGGTTTGAGTCGATGAACAGCTGGCCGGCACAAGAGAGGCAAGAAATGGAAGCTTGGGATGCGATCAGCGCTCGGCGCAATGTACGGGAGTACAAACCGGAGCCGGTTTCGGGCGACGATTTGAACCGGATCGCCGAGGCGGGATGGCGGGCTCCGTCTGCGAAAAACCGCCAGCCGTGGGACTTTGTGATCGTCACCGACCGGACTCAGTTGCAGGAGCTGTCCACGGTCTGGCGGGGTGCCGGGCACATCGCCGCCGCTGCGGCGGCGATTGCGTTCGTTGTGCCAGTGCCGCCGGATGAGCGCAGATTGGTGGTAGACCAGTACGACGTCGGCCAGGCGACGATGGCGATGATGATCGCGGCCACCGACCTGGGGATCGGCACCGGTCATTCGTCGGTGGGGGATCAGGAAAAGGCGCGGGCCATCCTGGGTGTCCCGGACGACTATCAGGTGGCCTTCCTGCTCGGGATCGGATATCCCGCCGATCGCCCGCTCACCCCGATCCGCAAACCGAACCGGCGGCCCTTCGACGAGGTCGTCCATCACGGACGCTGGTGAAGGCTGACACGGTGCCAGAAACAGCGGTGACGATGCGCGAGCACAAAGGCGACTACGGATACGACGGTTCTTTTGACACCGTCTCGGCGAAAACGCAGATGGCGGGTATCGGAGTTGGATCTGCTGCCCTACTGGCGGCGGCAGGCGTCGCCCTGACACGCGGTAATCGGTTGGCCGCGGCACTGGCGGGGGCATCGGCGGCCGAGATGCTCGCGACGGCGGCGTCCTACGCCTACGCAACGCGATCGGGCAAGTTCCACGTGTGGAATCAGGTTCTCGACGACCTGCGACTACGCGGCGATGAAACGTTGCTCGATCTCGGATGTGGTCGTGGTGCGGTGTTGCTTGCCGCGGCCAAGCGGTTGCCGCGGGGGTGCGCGATCGGCGTCGATCTATGGCATGCCGACCAGACGGATAACTCCCAGCATGCCACCCTGGCCAATGCGGAGGCGGAGAACGTCGCCGATCGCATCGAGGTGCACACCGCCGACATGACCGAGCTGCCGTTGGCCGACGAGAGCGTCGACGTGATCGTCAGCAACCTCGCCATCCATAACATCCCGACTCGTGCCGGTCGGCGCCAGGCGCTGGATCAAGCGATTCGCGTCTTGCGGCCCGGCGGACGGCTCGCCATCGCTGACCTGTGGGAAACCCGTCAGCATGTCGCCCATCTGCGCGAACTGGG
>JBEKNM010000399.1:0-4771 GCA_049522835.1 Mycobacterium sp. | reverse complement strand
GACTTGGGCAGAGGCGCGATCGAGCCACTGCTCGTCGTCGATCAAACACACCAGCGGCTGCTGCTCGGCGATGCCTGACAGCAGGTTCAACACCCCCAGGCCGACCAGAAACCGGTCCGGCGCCGGTCCGGAGCTGGTGCCGAGCACAACCTCCAGGGCGGCACGCTGCGGTGCCGGTAAACCCGGCAGCTTCTCGAGCATTGGCGCGCACAACTGATGCAATGCGGCAAACGGCAGCTCCATCTCCGACTGCACACCCGCGATGCGGGCGAGTCGACATCCCGAAGCGTGCCCGGCCAGATAGTCGAGCAACGCGGTCTTGCCCACACCCGCTTCGCCAGACACCACCAATGCCCGGCTCTCACCGGCGCGAACGGCGTCGAGCAGCCCGTCGAGCACCGCGCGCTCGCGATGACGGTCAACCAACTCCATCGCGCCGCCCCGCACCGTGAAATCCGCCGCCCGCTGCACCGGAAGTGGCAACAACCGTACCTCCGGCACGCATCACTGGGCTCGACTCGGGATGGTGGACACCTGCCTGGTCAGACTGATGGTCTCGCGGTAGCGGTGTCCATGCGTCGGGAAAGCGCCGGAACAAGATCCCCGATTATCGCGAGCACGCTACGCGGCCTGGCAATTGAGCCCGGCCAGCAGTCGCGCCGCCCGGTCTCGGCGAACAAGCAGGCAGCCGAAAATGACGATCCGGGCGTGGTATTGGATGCTGATGAGCACGCATAGTTGGGGGCCTCGCAACACCACGGACGCCGAATATGTTGTGACCGTGACTTTTTGAAAATCCGCGGCCTTCTAGGTGATCGTGCGTCGGGTTGTGGTCATCGAGGTCGACGCGCTGAAATCGATCCGTCGCGGGTCAAAGAACGTCGGTTCTGTCGGCTCGGGCGGTCCGGAGGCCGAGGCGCCCATGTAGGTCATACAGATTGCGGCAGAACCGAGAGCCGTCGAGACCATCGATCAGCGTGGGGGTCGCGAATCTCCAGCGATACCGTTTGCGTCACCTATTGAGTTTCTCGGTCACCGGTCACCGCACCCGCTTCAGCCTTTGATGCCTTCGCTTAGAAAACGGCTATGGGGTTCATCGCGCTCGATGTCACGCCCTTCATTCGCCACGGCAGAGCGGCGAAGAAGAAATCCCACCGTTTGTCGTCCCGGCAGGCCTCCGCCAGTTCGGTGAGGTCCATGTTGTCGATCAGCCACAGGCCCAGGGCGACGATTGCCAACGTGTGAATAGGCCGAATGAAGTCCAGCCCGAATCCGGACGGTTGGACGTCTTGAACGCCGTCGTTGCCCAGGACGGACACATCACGCTCGCGCAGGAACGGCAGGCAACTGGCGTGCAGGCCTGCCTGACGCGCCGATAGGCCGCCTTCCCCGTCGGGCCCTTCGCGCAGTATTGCCGCTGCATTGCCGGTATGCACGAGCAGGGCGTCGCCAGGACGGACGGTGACGCCTTGGCGATGTTCAGCGGCTAGCAGTTCGTCCGGCGTGACCGCGTGACCGCGCTCGAGCCAGGCGACGCCGTACAGGGCGGCAATGTCCAATAGCACCCCGCGTGTGATGAAGCCGTGCTCGGCTTGCTCCATGGACAGCGATCGCGCACCATGTATTGAGTTGGTGTCGCTTGTCGGGAAGCCGTTGTAGTTCTTGCCGTCCCAGGAATAATGGGCAAGACCGTCCATGTGAGTGTTGGACCCATGTGCAGCTATGCCCACGTATTCCGTGACGGCTTCGTACCGCAACTGATGACCGATGTGATCAGTAACCTCGTTCAGCGTCATGAAACGCTGCACCAGTGCGAAACCCGAGTCCAGCGGGTCCGGGTCGAGCGGGTCGATGGGGCGAGACAGCGAAATCGCCCGGCCGGTCCGGATCGCAGACGCCGCGGCAAGTCTCACCTCGTCGGTGATCAGATTCAGCGTCCCCACCCGGTCGTCCCCGCCCCACCGGCCCCAGTTGGACAACTCGGTGAGGTACCTCTCCACTCCCGCCGCCGTTAGCCCGGTCTTCTCTGTAACCGTCGCCGCATCGGGCATTTGAACCTCCTTGTGTCGAGCATTCGGATATGCAGACGGGGCTCGAGCATGTTGGGTGCAGGCCGCGCCGTGTTACACCCACAGCCTTAATCAGCACTTCGCGGGTTGTCTTTATCCGCCAGGATAAAAGTCGAGCGCGGAAGGTAGTGCTCCAGGACATCTTTGGCGGCTAGGCGACGTTGGCGTGCACCAACAGCTCGCTGGTTGTGGGTCCTCCCCGGCCCCATTGGATCGAGCTGCCGGCCACGGCGCCCACAGGCGGCCCCGTCAGCGAACGCACCTGTGAAGACCCGGAGGCTCGAGACTGTTGTGTGCGGCCGGACAGAGGTCAGTGCCCGGTTTTTTGTCGCCGAGGACATCGACATGGCTGAACGTTCTCGCAACCCTGGAAGTCGTGAGTGGTCGTTGCGACCAGTAATTCCCGACACGCGAAGGAAGCGCTATGGCAAAGAACTTCGGGGACTTTCAGTGGAGCGTCTATGGCGATGCGGTTCGCGGCATAAGTTCGCGGTTCCCGTTCGACTTTGAGTCGATTGAGCGGAAAGCCTTTGAGGCGCTTCCGGACTGGGTGTACCGGTATGTCTCGGCTGCGGCCGGCGACGGTCGCACGCAGCGCGCAAATATCGATGCATATTCGCGTTACGGGATCATTCCGCGAATGATGGTCAGCCCGCCCGAGCGCGACCTGTCCATCAACTTGTTCGGTAAGCAACTCCCCTCGCCGATGTTCATGGCTCCGATAGGCCTGATCGGGTTGTGCTCGCCGGACTTTCACGGAGACGCGGCCGCAGCAACGGCATCCGCTGAGACCGCTGTGCCGTTCACCCTGTCAACGTTCTCCCAAACCCCCATGGAGGACGTCATCAAGCACGCTGGGTCGACGCCCAACTTTTTCCAACTTTATCTGCCGGGCGATCGGGAGCTGGCGGGCAGTTTCCTCGATCGTGCTGAGCGCAGCGGGTATTCCAGCGTGGTGGTGACCGTCGATTCCTGGACGCTGGGCTACCGGCCGGCTGACCTCGCGATCGGTAACTATCCGCAAGCGCGCGGCTTCTGCATGCAGAACTACTACTCCGACGAAAACTTCACCAAACACCTCGCGAAGCCACCACACGAAGATCAGCCAGCGGCGCTGCGCTATTACGCGAGCATCTTCGCCGTCCCGCTGTCGTGGGAAGACCTTCGTTGGATCCGTGACAACACCAAACTTCCCGTCGCGGTGAAGGGGATTCAACACCCCGATGACGCCCGGATCGCCATCGACAACGGTGCCGACGTGCTCTACGTCACTAATCATGGTGGCCGCCAAGCAAATTCGGGGATCCCCACCCTTCAGCTGCTGCCCGGGGTCGTCCAGGCGGCAGGCTCCACTCCGGTGATGTTCGACGGCGGTGTGCGCAGCGCCACAGACGCCGTCATCGCGTTGGCACTGGGAGCAACCGCCGTCGGTATCGGCCGGTCCTACGCCTACGCCCTCTCCTACGGCGGCACCGAGAGCCTGACCCACTACCTGAAATCCTTCCTGGCCGAGCTGGACCTGTGCTTGGCGATCTGCGGATTCAAGGACATCGCGAGCCTCAAAGAAGCGGGTTGCGAACAAGCATTGACATTCCGGTGATTTCAATTCGACCAGCTGACCTACTCGCGCGTGACGCGTTCGATTCCACCCTGAAGCTGGGCTCGGCACAGTTCAGGGCAGACCTCCGGTACCAAAGGGCGCCTCTGGCATCAGCATTGAGATTGCCGTACCACGTGGCCATTTCAGTGTTTGGCGCATTGCGACAACAACGGTTCGAGATGAGCCCTCAGCCCCCAAAAGTAGCCAACTAATGACCACCTCAATCCTTCGAACCACCGACGGCTGGTGGGTTCAAATTGCTGATGGCGCAGCCAGAATCGACACGCTCGCAGCTACCACGGGTGAGCTGCTGACCGACCGGCCGGCCATCGACGCCGCCGTACACAGCGCCCACACCGTGCCGGTCGACAGGCTCCGCCTCATCTCCCCCGTGACCGTGCCCTGCCGCGTGGTGGCGCAAATGACGAACTTCGCATCCCACGCCAAGAGCGCCGGAATGGATCCAAAGAAAGTCCCGCTCACCTTCTTTCGCAAGACATCGGGTTCGATCAACGGGCCCTTCGACAAGATCATCAAGCCCCCGCACGTCAAGCTCCTCGACTACGAGGTCGAGATCGGTCTGGTCATCGGCCGGGATATCCCGGTAGGCACCGAAATATCCGAGTCGAACCTGGCCGACTTCATCGCCGGTCTGGTCGTGACCAACGACGTCTCGGCCCGCGACGTCCAGCTGACGAAAACCCAGTTCTACGAAGCCAAGTCGTATCCAACATTCACCCCGGTCGGCCCGGCCCTGGTATTGTTCGACGGCGACGAACTCAACCGCTTCGGCGATCTGCGCCTCGAATTGCAGGTCAACGGCGAAGTACGCCAAAACATGCTCGTCCACGGCGACATGATCTACCCACCACTGCAGGCATTGCAGTCGCTGGCGCGATTCCAGCGGTTGGGCACCGGTGATCTGATCATGACCGGCACGCCTGTCGGGACAGCTCTGGGCGCACCACCCAAACCGCCGGAGGTAAAGGCCTTCTTGATACGCGAGGCCGGCAACCCGAAATACCTTCAGCACGGCGACGTCTTGGAACTCTCAATTGCGACCAATGACGGCACCATCGATCTCGGCACCCAGCGCACCGCT
>JBEKNM010000398.1:0-4775 GCA_049522835.1 Mycobacterium sp. | reverse complement strand
GTGTCGACGACGCAGTAGTAGACGTCGTCGACACCGTCCACCGCCTCGCGCAACGTGTCGGTGTCGAACACGTCGCCGAGGAATCGGGTGACCTGCAGGTCGTCAATGCCGCGGGTCTTGGCGGTCGGCCGCACCATGGCCCGCACTTCTGCCCCGTCAGCGACCAGCCGGCGGGTCACGTGTGAACCCAGGAAGCCGTTGGCGCCAATGACCAGCTTGGGTTTCGCACTCACCGTTCGCTCATTGCTGCTACCCAGTACCGTTCTCTTGCATCCACCGGGCAGCGTCATCATCCAGCGTGCCCAGGGCCTGCGCCTTCCGGCACCACTTCAGCCCTGCCCGCAGGAAACGCAGTGGGTTGTAGATGTCTTCCTGACGGCACCACAGACCGTCGCCGGCATAGGTGACGATGGAGATGTTCGTCGCGCTGATCACGCTGCCGTCTCCGGGGTCTGCCATCGGGTTGTCCAGTTCGCAGATGATCCGACCGGTGGACTCGTCGATGACCGACCACAACGTCGGAAACGCGATCATGTGGCTGCCCGGAAAGGTCGTCATCGTCCGCTGAATCCAGGCGCGCACCTGCTCGCGGCCCCGCATGGTGCCCGCCGCGTGCTCGATGTAATCGACGTCCGGCGTGTACTGAGCAACCCAAGCATCCCAGTCCCGTGTCTCGGCGGCCGCGGCAACCGTCTCCTCGAATTTCTGGAAGGCGGCGGCCAGTTCGCTACGGGAGAACGACGGGGGAGTCATGCCTCGGCGGCCGATCTCATCGCGCCGTTGCACCTCATCGGCGGAGTGTAGCGTGGGGAACGTCACCGGTTCCCAAGCCGTTATCGGTTCAGCTACCGATCAGGAGGACAAGGAATGACAACCACCCAAAAGGCCATCCTTGCCGGCGGCTGCTTCTGGGGAGTGCAAGATCTGATCCGCAAGCAGCCGGGCGTGATCTCGACTCGCGTCGGCTACAGCGGCGGCGACGTCCGCAATGCGACCTACCGAAATCACGGCACGCACGCCGAGGCCGTTGAGATCGTCTACGACCCCGCGGTCACCGACTACCGCGCAGTGCTGGAGTTCTTCTTCCAGATCCACGATCCGACAACCAAGAACCGGCAGGGTAACGACCGCGGAACGAGCTACCGGTCGGCGATCTTCTACCTCGACGACGAGCAAAAGCGCATCGCGTTGGACACCATCGCCGATGTCGAGGCGTCCGGCCTGTGGCCCGGCAAGGTGGTGACCGAGGTCAGCCCGGCCGGCGACTTCTGGGAGGCCGAACCTGAGCACCAGGACTACCTGAAGCACTACCCCAACGGGTACACCTGCCACTTCGTGCGACCCGGCTGGAAGCTGCCGCGGCGCGCGACCACCCTGAACTGAGGGCTGTGTTCTGCCCGATCTCCGGGCGCTGAACGCAGACCCGCTGCCGTCACTGAGGCTCGACTGTCAGGGGCCTTATTGGCCGGCGACTCGGCGCCGGCGCACTACAACCCGGCCGCCGTCCTTGGGAATAAACGCAACTCCCCGACCGTGCCAGCGCTCGCCTGGCGCATCGGTGGTTTCGATTATGAAGTGGCACATAACTGTTCGCAGCACTATGTCCATCTCCATGTTTGCGAACGCTGCCCCCACGCATCGGCGAGTCCCGCCACCGAACGGAATCCAGGTAGCCGCAGACGGTTTGGTTCCAATGTAGCGTTGCGGGTCGAAGCGCTCAGGATCGGGAAAAACGTCCGGGTCGCCGTGTATCTGGCCGATGCCGACAATGATCGAATCCCCGCGCGGAATCACCCACTCGCCGAGTTGGAAAACCTCTGGATAAACATGGCGACCGGCGAGATCGATGACCGTCCTGGCCCGCTGGACCTCCAAAATCGTCGCTTGGCGCAGCTCGCGGCCGCCGTGATCGGCCTCTTCGACCAGGGCCGCCAGCACATCGGGGTGGCGGCTTATCCGCTCGAATGCCCAGCCCAGCGTGGCCGCGGTGGTTTCGTGTCCGGCGGCCAGCAACGCTAGCAATTCGTCGCCAATGTCCCTGCGCGACATAGCCGAACCGTCGTCGTAGGTGCTACGTAGCATTATCGCGAGCACGTCGGACCGATCAGCGAAGTTCGGGTCTGCCCGTTCGTCGTCGATCAACTTGTCGATGACAACGTCGTACTGGCACCGCCATTCGGCCAGCCGTCCCCACGGACTGTAACGGCCGTAATTGCGTTTCGGTTTGGGCAGCGCTGCCAGGCGTGAACCCAAAGTGACCCACGGCGGGATGAGCCGGCGCAGCTCGTCGAGCTCGGCGCCTTCGGCCCCGAAGACCGCGCGCAGGATGGCGTTGAGCGTGATGCGCATCATCGGCGGCACCGTTGCCAAAGGCTGTCCTTCGGGCCAGTCGGCGATTTCGCGCAGCGTCTCTTCCTCGATGATGCTCTCGTAGTTCTTCATGCTCTTGCCGTGGAAGGGTGGCGCCAAAAGCCGCCGCCGGCGGCGGTGATCATCGCCCTCGAGCGCGAATACCGAGCCGGGGCCGAAAAACCTGCTCAGATTGGGCTGTATGTTGCCCAACTCGTCTGGACTGGTGGCGAACACCTGCTTTGCCAGCACGGGGTCCGCGACCATCACGACGCGACCGTAGACCGGGAGTTTGAGCGTGAAAACGTTCCCGTACTTGCGTACCAGGTGGTTCATCATCCACCGCCGCCCCGTCGAAAAGGCAAGGGTCTGAAACACTTTTGGAAGACGGGTTGCCGGAGGCAACCTCACCCCCGCACTCACCCCGGGGGCCGCCGGCGGGGCGGTGACTAGTTCGCTCATGGCGGTGCTGCTCCCAACATCTGTCTGCCCCAGGCGGGGGTGGTACGACGGAGTACCGCAGACCCTTCCCGGTACGGTACTCTGTAGTACCAAACCTGACAAGCATCGAAAGGGGCGTGCGCATGACAGCAGTGGCCGGCGACCCCGTTCTCGGCGAAGAGCTGGCTGAACCAGACCCGTTTCGGCTCAGACTGCTCGACGGCCTCGCCGCCTCGATCAGCGAGCGTGGATACCGCGCCAGCACAGTCGCAGACGTTGTCCGCCACGCGCGCACGTCCAAGCGCACCTTCTACGACCAGTTCGCCAGTAAGGAACAGTGCTTCCTGGAGCTGCTGCAGGACGATATCGAGAAACTCGGCGAAAGCATCCTGGCAGCGGTCGATCCCGAGGCTGATTGGCGCCAACAAATTCGTCAGGCGGTCGAGGCCTACGTCGGATATATCGAATCCCGGCCAGCCATCACATTGAGCTGGATTCGTGAACTCCCGTCGCTCGGTGCCGTCGCCCGTCCCGTCCAGCGCCGCGGGTTGCAGCTGTTGTCCAGCCAGCTGATCGACCTCAGCGCCAGCCCAGGCTTCCGGCGGGCTGACCTGCCGCCGTTGACTGCACCGCTGGCCGTGATCTTGCTGGGCGGCCTGCGTGAACTGACCGCGCTTGCCGTCGAAGATGGAAGAGCCGTCCGGGAGATCGTTGAACCGGCGGTGGATGCGTCCGTAGCGCTGCTCGGCCCCCGGCACTGAACGCAGACCGGCCCGTCGCGCTTGCGCTTTGCCGGGCTGGGCCCGACGCCCGGCTCTCCCCCGCGAGCCGTTCCAGCCCCCCATACGGTCTAGGCTCATCGCAGACCCTAGACATGGAGGACCACGATGCGGCTATCGACCCGAAACCAGCTCAAAGGGACCATCACCGAGGTCGATCTCGGCAGCGTGATGGCAATCGTGAAAGTAAAGCTTGACGGTGGCGATCAGGTCGTCACGTCATCGGTCACCAAGGATGCCGCGACTGGCCTCGGCCTCAAGGTCGGTCAGCCCGCGACGGTGTTGATCAAGTCCACAGAAGTCACGATCGGCGTCGAGTAACGCCGCTAGATGGCGTCGACCATGCGCGCCGAGCGCTTCTATGCGGACACGAAAAAGGTTGTGCTGGAGGATGTTCCGATCCCCGAGCCGGGACCGGGCGAAGTTCTGGTCAAGGTTGCTTTCTGCGGGATCTGCCACTCGGACCTTAGCCTGATCAACGGAACGTTCCCAGCTCAGGCGCCGGTCGTGACGCAGGGCCACGAAGCATCGGGGACCATTGCGCAGCTGGGTCCCGACGTGACCGGCTGGGCCGAGGGCGACCGGGTGATCGTTGCTGCAGGCCGACCGTGCCGGACGTGCCCGAACTGCCGTCGTGGCGACGTGGTGAACTGCCTCCGGATCCAGTTGATGGCCTTCGCCTACGACGGCGCGTGGGCCGAATACACAGTGGCGCAGGCAGCGGGCCTGACGCGGGTGCCGGACAACGTCCCGCTGGAACAGGCCGCGATCCTGGCCGACGCGGTGTCGACGCCCTATGGAGCGGTGGTCCGAACCGCGAAGGTCGCGGTCGGGGAATCCGTCGGAGTATGGGGCGTTGGCGGTGTGGGCACCCACATCGTTGCGCTCTCACGGTTGGTCGGCGCCGTACCCGTGATCGCCGTCGACATCAACCCGGCCGTTTTGGACCGAGCCGTGGAGGTCGGCGCGGACTACGCCTTCAATTCCTGCGACGACCGGCTGCACGACAAGATCGCCGAGATCACCGGCGGCCGCAAGCTGGATGTGGCCTTCGACGCGGTCGGCCTGAAAGTGACCTTTGAGCAGGCGCTTGATTGCCTGACCGCCGGCGGCCGCCTAGTGGGTGTCGGGATGAGCGCGGAGTCGCCGAGCATCGGACCCACGGCCACGTTCGGGCTGACCCATAAGCAGGTGCTCGGTCACCTC
>JBEKNM010000397.1:0-4776 GCA_049522835.1 Mycobacterium sp. | reverse complement strand
CCCCTGGCCGGAGACATTCGGCTACCACGAGTTCTTCCACGCCTGCACAGCGATCGCGGCGACCTGCCACTACATCGCCATGTGGTTCGTGGTCTTCTAGCCGCGCACGGAAGCGCAACGAGCGCAACTGCCGATGCGCACCTCGCCGCCGACCGGATCCTCTAGCGTGGCGTCGTCGGCGTACATACCGGTCAGATCGTCCACACCACCAGTGGCGAGGAGCGCGAGGCAGCGGTTGACGGCGCCGGCGATCGCTCAGGCTCTATCAGCGGCATTCGGCATCGGATGCAACGCTACGACCCGGGCACACCCAGAGCGGCCGCCAGTTCGGGCGAGCCGGTGACCGGTAGGTCGCAGACTGGTCCGCGGCACACGTAGGCCGCGTCGGTGCCGCCCACCCGGTCCCGGCCGGCCAGCAGCGCCGACGAATCGATCTCTCCGCCGACGACTATCGCCCCGCCGGGCGCCAGCCGGCGCGCGTCGGCCAGCAGAGCGGACTGCGCGGGCTCGCAGGCGACCGCGATCTGCAGCGGTCCGCGCACCGCGGATTCGGCGACGGCCAGCCAATGTCCGAGCCAGCGCGGCCCGCGCGCCAGCAGCACCGAATGTGCGCTCAGCGCGTCCCTCGCGGCCTGCATATACCGCTCGGCGCGCTGGCCGTCGACCAAGTGCGCGCCGGTCAGCAGCGCTTCGGTGATCGACGACGCACCCGACGGCGTCGCCCCGTCCAGCGGGTCGGCGGGCCGCAGCAGCAGCTGCTCGGCGTCGTCGGCGGTGTCGAACCAGAGGCCGGGACGCTCCGGGTCGGCGAAGTGCTGCAATGCGATGTCCAGTAGGTCGGTTGCGCTAGTCAGCCAAACCTCGTCGGGGGTCAACTGGTATAGCGCGAGCAATCCGGTGGCCAGCATCGCATGGTCTTCCAGGATGGCGACGCTGTCGCCGACCACCCCGCCGAGACTGGCCCGCCGCAGCCGGCCGTCGACGACGTGCAAGTCCAGCAGCGCGTTGGCGCAGCGGCGCGCGGCCACGGCCAACTCGGGATCCGCCAAGGCCACACTGGCCTCGGCCAACGCCGTGATCGTCAGCCCGTTCCAGGCCGTGACAACCTTGTCGTCACGTGCAGGCTGTGGCCGGGTCAGCCGGGCGGCCAGCAGCGTGGTCCGGATCCGGTCCAGTCTTTGCGGATCGTCGGGATCGGCGTGCAGCTGCAGCACCGACGCGCCGTGTTCGAACGTGCCGGCCGGGGTGACCGCGAAAACGTATGCTGCCCAATCGCCGTCGTCGGCGCCGAGCACCTCGGTGAGTTGTGCCGGCGTCCAGACGTAGGTCGAACCCTCGCGCCCGTCGGCATCAGCGTCCAGCGACGACGTGAACATGCCGGCGTCGGCCAGCTCGTCGAGCAGAAACCGCGCGGTCTGCGCGGCGACGCGGTGGGCCAGCCGATCTCCGGTACGCCGGGCCCAGTGTGCGTAGGCGCGCAGCAGCAGCGCGTTGTCGTACAGCATCTTCTCGAAATGCGGTACCACCCAGGCGTTATCGACGCTGTACCGGGCGAAGCCGCCGGCGAGTTGGTCGTAGATTCCGCCACGGGCCATCGCGTTGCCGGTACGCGACACCGCCTCCAGCGCTGCGGTTGACCCGGTGCGCTCGTAGTTGCGCAGCAACGCTTCGAGCAGCGCCGACGGCGGGAACTTGGGTGCTCCGCCGAAGCCGCCGAGCACGGTGTCCTGCTGACCCAGCACCGCTTCAACGGCGTGGTCGCACAGCGTCGGCACCACGTTCAGGCCGCCGCTGGGCCGTTCCGACGCCATCGAGCGCAACTCGCCGGCGATGTGATCAGACGCCTGCTCGACGTCACCGCGACGGTCCCGCCAGGTGGTGGAGATAGCCGAAAGAACTCGCAGGAAATCTGCTTTCGAGTAGTACGTGCCGCAGAAAAAGGGCCGGCCGTCAGGCATCAGGAAACACGTCATCGGCCAACCACCCTGGCCGCTGAACGCGATGGTGGCGTTCATATAGACCGCGTCGATATCCGGCCGTTCTTCGCGGTCGACTTTGATGCAGACGAATCCCGCGTTCATCACAGCGGCCACCTCGTCGTCCTCGAACGATTCGTGGGCCATGACGTGACACCAATGGCACGCTGCGTAACCGATGGACAGCAGGATCGGCACGTCGCGCGCGGCCGCTTCCGCCAGTGCCAGCGGCGTCCACTCCTGCCAGTGCACCGGATTGTCAGCGTGCTGCCGCAAATACGGACTAGCCGCCAACCCGAGCGTGTTCGTCGCGGAAGAGTCAGCCGGCCTCATCGCCGCGTCCTACGTTTCATGACGACCCATCGCGCTCCTCGGGGACCTGTTCGGGGGCTGGGCCGACAGTATCGGTGCCCTCATCGGCGGCCTGATCGGGCTCGGGATGCTGGGGGTCGAACGACTTGGGCACTTTTTTCAGCTGCCGGTTCATCGATCGCAGCAGGAACAACGTGGCGACCAACAGCAGCACGACAACCAGCAGCCCCAACGGGCTGGCCTTGCCGAAATCGGGACCGGTGTTGTGCGGTGTCGCGTCGGCAATCACGGTGAGCAAAAGGCCCCTCACCCGTCGGTCTCGATTCCGGCGAACAGATCGTTTTCCGGCAGCTGGGTGGGGATACGCGAGCGAGCCAACTCGAATTCCTCGGTGGACCATAGCCGCTGCTGCCATGAGATAGGAGCGGCGAAGAATTCGGCGTTCGGGTCGATCTGGGTGGCGTGCGCCCGCAGCGCATCGTCGCGCTGGCTGAAGTAGGCCGAGCACTCAACGCGCGTCGTGACCCGCCCGGCGGAGGGGTCGTGCTCGGGGTCCCAGTGCTTGAGCCACTTGCCGAACGGGCCTTCTTGACCGCGCTTGGCGAACTCGTCCTGCAGTGACTGCATCCGCTGTCGCAGAAAGCCGTGGACGTAGTAGAGCTTCGACACCGTCCACGGCTCTCCGGCATCCGGGAATCGGGCATAGTCGCACGCCGCTTCGTAAGCGGCGACCGAAACCTGGTGGCAGCGAATGTGGTCGGGATGCGGGTAGCCGCCGTTCTCGTCGTAGGTGGTCATCACGTGCGGCCGGAATTCGCGGACCACACGCACCAGCGCCTCCGTAGACAGCTCCAGCGGCACCAGCGCGAAGCAGTCCTCGGGAAGTGGTGGGGGCGGATCACCCTTGGGTAGTCCGGAGTCGATGAAGCCGAGCCAGGTGTGTTCCACGCCGAGGATCTCGGCTGCCTTCGCCATCTCGTCACGGCGGATTTCGGTGATGTGCTCTTGCACATCAGGCAGGTCCATCGCCGGGTTGAGAATGTCGCCACGTTCGCCGCCGGTCAACGTCACCACCAGAACACGATGGCCCTCGTCGGCGTAGCGGGCAAGGGTCGCGGCGCCCTTGCTGGACTCGTCATCGGGGTGGGCGTGCACCGCCATCAACCGCAGTTCGCTCACGTGCCCCCTTGTCCATCCGCTGCTAGCCCCGCTAAACCTATAATTTCAGTCTCGATCGTTGCATCCTGGCGGTCGGGGTCAGACACCAGACCAACCTGAACCCAGGCATGAACCAAGTACCCATTCCGCGTCCCGAGGCCCGCTACGGGCGTCCGCGGCTGTCCGGCCGGTCGCGGCGGCGCGTCGTCATCGCCCTGGCGGTGTTGGTCGTCGCCGCCGGCGCCGTCGTCGCCGCAGTCGGCTATCAGCGGCTCGGCAGCAGCGACGTCACCGGTTCGCTGGCCGGTTACCAGGTGATCGACAACGAGACGGCGTCGGTAACGATCAGCGTGACGCGATCTGACCCGTCGCGACCGGTGGACTGCATCGTGCGGGTTCGGTCCAAAGACGGCAGCGAGACGGGCCGACGGGAGGTGCTGGTCCCGTCATCCGGCCAGGAAACAGTGCAGTTGACGACGACGGTGAAATCCAGCAAGCCACCGGCAATGGCAGACATCTACGGCTGTGGCCCAGACGTGCCCGGCTACCTGCGCTCGGCCTGACTGGACGACAAAAGCGACCTGAGCGCAGGGCGTCACCGGTTGTTTCCGCAGTGGTAACATTGACCGATGCACGGTTCCCGGCGGGACCGTGTATTGCTGCATTAAGTGCCGTAAGCGGGAATGGAGCGGCAGCAACCCGGTCGAACCCCCATATCCCCGTAGCGGGGGAGCAGAAGCTTACGCGGATACGCCGCAGACGAAACAAGGAGCGCGACGAGATGACGGACACTCAGGTGACCTGGTTGACCCAGGAGTCACATGACCGACTCAAGGCCGAGCTCGACCAGCTGATCGCGAATCGTCCGGTCATCGCCGCGGAGATCAACGACCGGCGCGAGGAGGGCGACCTACGCGAAAACGGCGGATATCACGCTGCCCGCGAAGAGCAGGGTCAGCAGGAGGCTCGCATCCGCCAGCTGCAGGACCTGCTCAACAACGCGAAGGTCGGTGAGGCGCCCAAGCAGTCCGGCGTGGCGCTGCCCGGTTCGGTGGTGAAGGTCTACTACAACGGAGACAAGTCCGACACCGAGACGTTCCTGATCGCCACCCGCCAGGAGGGCGTCAAGGACGGCAAGCTGGAGGCTTACTCACCGAGCTCGCCGCTGGGCGGAGCGCTGATCGACGCCAAGGTGGGTGAGACCCGCAGCTACACCGTGCCCAGCGGCAACACCGTCAAGGTCACGTTGGTCAGCGCGGAGCCCTATCACTCGTAAGGGTTCGCTGCACTTCGGCGCGAGCAGACGCAAAATCGCCCAAAATCGCGCGTT
>JBEKNM010000396.1:0-4784 GCA_049522835.1 Mycobacterium sp. | reverse complement strand
AACTGGACTGGGCCCGCAAGTTCGGCGCCACCCACACTGTCAACGCCCGCGAATTCGACGTCGTCAAAACCATCCAGGACCTCACCGACGGCTTCGGCGTCGACGTAGTGATCGACGCCGTGGGCCGCCCCGAGACCTGGAAGCAGGCCTTCTACGCCCGCGATCTGGCCGGAACCGTTGTGCTGGTGGGTGTCCCGACGCCCGATATGCGCCTGGACATGCCGCTGCTGGACTTCTTCTCCCACGGCGGCTCGCTGAAGTCGTCCTGGTACGGCGACTGCCTGCCCGAACGCGATTTCCCCACCCTGATCGACCTCTACCTACAGGGCCGGCTCCCGCTGGAGAAGTTCGTCTCTGAACGCATCGGACTCGGCGACATCGAGGAGGCGTTCCACAAGTTGCACGAAGGCAAGGTGCTGCGCTCGGTGGTGGTGTTGTAGTGGCGATCGAACGTGTGGTAACGCACGGAACCTTCGAACTCGACGGTGGCAGTTGGGAAGTGGACAACAACATCTGGATCGTAGGTGACGACTCCGATGTCGTGGTTTTCGACGCCGCCCACGCCGCGGAGCCGATCGTGGAGGCCGTGGGCGGCCGCAATGTGGTTGCGGTGGTGTGCACGCACGGCCACAACGATCACGTTACGGTGGCTCCCGAGCTCGGCCGCGCGCTGGACGCACCGGTGCTGCTTCACCCGGGCGACGATGTCTTGTGGCGAATGACTCATCCGGACAAGGACTTTCGCGTTGTCTCCGACGGCGATACCTTGAGGGTCGCGGGCACGGAGTTGCAGGCGTTGCACACCCCGGGCCACTCCCCCGGATCGGTGTGCTGGTACGCCCCGGAGTTGGGCCCCGGAACAGGCATCGTGTTCACCGGCGACACGCTGTTCTCCGGCGGGCCGGGCGCAACCGGACGTTCATACTCCGACTTCCCGACGATTCTGCAGTCGATCTCCGAGCGACTCGGCACGTTGCCGGGCGACACCGTCGTGCATACCGGCCACGGGGACAGCACCACCGTCGGCGACGAGATCGTCAACTACGAGGAGTGGGTGGCCCGGGGCCACTGAGGCCGCCGGGTCAAGCAGTTGCCGGGTGCAGTTTTGCCCGCCTTCAAGCGACACGGCACCGGGAATCCTTGGTGCGTCGGCGATTGTCGCTTCGAGGCGGGCAAAAAGGGCGGTGCCGGCCGGCTCAGAGTTCCTCGAGGATCCGGCGTTTCTCGGTCTCGAACTCCGCTTCGGTCAACGCACCGGAATCCCGCAGCGCGGCCAGCGTCTTGAGTCGCTCGAGCCGGACGCCCTCGGCGCTGGGTTCGTACGCCCCGCTGGGGGTCACTGTGGGCTGAGCGGGCGCCGCGACCGGCGGCTCGACAGCCGGGATAAAAGGCGGGGCAGAAGACCACGCAGTAGGCGAATCGAAGGGCCCCACTTCTGGAAGGTGGGGTGTCCCCGCCACCACCGCTGCCGCCGCCTTGCGGCGAGCGCGCCCCAACCACTTTCCAGAGACGATCGAAGCAACCAGGCCCACAACGAACATGGCGACGAACACCCACACCAGAAAGCCGTACGAACTCGAGTGCCCGAAGGCCAGCCGTGGCTCGATGAATCCGTTGACCTGGCCATCTGTGCTGACGTTGTAGGTACCATCGGCGGGGATCTGAGCCACCCACACCCGCACGTGCGCGTCATTGTTGACCGTCGTGGTGCTGCCGATGTTTTCCGTCACCACTGGTTGCGCCACACCGTCAGGCGGGACGATCGTAACGCCCAGCGGCGGGACCGGCAGACCGCCGTTGGGACTGCCGATCACCACGGTGTGCAGGCTGATGGTGACCTGACCGGCGGGCAGGTGCAGGCTGGCCGAGCCCGGGATCGGCACCTCGCCGCAGTCGTTGTATTTGTCCAGAAAGAATGCGTTGAGCACCAAGGTGGCGACGAAGCCGGCGACCGCCACGACCATCATCACGATGGCAGCCGTGAGGGAAAGCTTCGCGAGCCCTCTGCTACTCATCCACGCAGTTTGTCACTGCGACCGAGCAGGTGCCAGCCCGTGGGCGAATGCTCGGCCGCATGCTGACAGGCATCAGAATGCCCGTGTTTGCTGACGGCGACTCGAGGCGCACACTAAGACGAGGCGCCTACCGAACGAGGGAGTGAAACGGATGGCAAACGATCTCGTCGCCACTGTGCCCGATCTGACCGGGAAGCTGGCAATCGTCACCGGAGCCAATAGCGGCCTCGGGTTCGGGCTGGCCCGGCGGCTTTCCGCGGCCGGCGCCGACGTCGTCATGGCAATTCGTAATCGGGCCAAGGGCGAGGCGGCGATCGAAGAAATCCGCGCCACCGTTCCAGACGCCAAACTGATCATCAAGACCCTCGACTTGTCGTCGTTGGCCGCTGTTGCCGCGTTGGGCGAACAACTCAACGCGGAGGGGCGCCCGATCGACATTCTGATCAACAACGCCGGCGTCATGACGCCCCCGGAACGCGACACCACCGCCGACGGCTTCGAATTGCAGTTCGGCAGTAATCATCTCGGCCATTTCGCGCTGACCGCACACCTGTTGCCGCTGTTGCGCGCCGCCAACGGCGCCCGCGTTGTCTCGCTGAGCAGCCTGGCCGCCCGCCAAAGCGGCCGCATCCACTTCGACGACCTGCAGTTCGAGAAGTCCTACGCGGCGATGTCGGCCTACGGCCAGTCGAAGCTGGCCGTGTTGATGTTCGCCCTTGAGCTGGACCGCCGCAGCCGCGAGGCCGGCTGGGGCATCATGTCCAATGCCGCGCACCCCGGCTTGACCAAGACCAACCTGCAGATCAGCGGACCGTCGCACGGCCGCGAAAGGCCCGCATTGATGGAGCGGTTGTACAAGACTTCGTGGCGTTGGGCGCCGTTCCTGTGGCAGGAAGTCGACGAGGGGATTCTGCCCGCGCTGTATGCGGCCGCGACGCCGCACGCCGAGGGCGGCGCGTTCTACGGACCCCGCGGCATCTACGAGGCCGCCGGCGGCGGCGTGAGCCTGGCCAAGGTCCCTCAACGTGCCCGCAACGAGGAGGACTGCCGCCGACTGTGGGAGCTTTCCGAACAGCTCACCGGTGTGAGTTACCCGAAGCCGAACTGACAATCTGTCCAGACGTCGACCTGGATTGCCGTTAGCGGCGTTGCGGAAAAGCGGCTCGGGCCGACACCAGCAGCGTCGTCAGGTTTCCGTAGTCCGGGTACTTCCCCTTGATGGTCTCCACGACTTCTTCCGCGCTGCTGCTGGCGGCAACAGCGTCCCGGAAGTCGCGGATGTAGTCGCGAGTCCCGTCCAGGATGACTGCGATGTCGTCGTCGCTGGCGTGGGGTGCTTTGTGGCCGGCAACAACGGTTTTGGGATATAGGCTCTGGATCTGGTCGACGCTGGCGATCCAGGCGTCCCACTGTTCGGGGCCGCTGAGGGCGAGCATGGGGTGGATACGGTTATAAGCAACGTCGCCGGTGACCACCGTGTCGATCGACGGAATGTGGACGACCGTGCTCGGCGCGATGTCGCCCTGGCCCACTTCGATCACTCGCAGTTCCTGTCCCTCGAGATCGATCGCGTCACCCTTGAGCGGTGAGGGCAGGAGAGTCGGTTGGGCGACGGCGTCGCCGAACATGGCCCGCCACTGTTTCATCTGGTCATCGAGCGTGTCAGTGATGGCCGCGGCGACCGCCGGGGTCGTGACGGCCTGCGCGTCGGGGAAGCGCTTCTGGAGCTGGCCGAGGCCGAGGTAGTGGTCGGCGTGCGCGTGGGTGATGTAGATCGACGTCAGCTGCTTGCCGGTCTGCTCGATCATGTCGCCGAGGGCAGCGATCTCACTCTCGACGAACTGCGCGTCGATGAGGACGGCCTCGATCTGCCCCGTCACGAGCGTCGCGGTCGTCGGGGAGAACGTTTGACCGTGGCGGCCGAAGTCGCGGGCGGCGGCGGTGAAGACATGTGTTTGCAGGAATGTCGTACTGGGCGTGTGTGGTGTCATCGCAGTGTTCCTTTCGATTGATCTCAGCTGCTCGCGACTGTCTCCACACCCGCGGCCGCCAGCACCGTGCGTGCGTCGTCGCGGCGCCGGTCGGCCAGCCGTTGCACGGCCTGCTCGCGCAGCTGGGGTGCGACGAAGTCGATCACGTCGCCGAGGCGGATGATGCGGCCCCTCGAGCCCCAGGTGCCGTCGGGTACTTCCCAGGTGAACACCCACACCCGAAATTCCGGATCCGGCCACCGGCCGCCCTCGGCGTCGGCCACCGCCTGCGTGATGTCGCGGGTCACCGAGATGCGGAACTCCTCGTCGGCCTGACCCTCAGGGACATTGACCACGAACTTGTAGTACGGGGCCTGCGCGGGGGCGCTTGCGACATAGGCCTCGTGACGCAGCACCGACAGCCGGGCGATTGAGCGGGCCCGCTCAGTTCTGGCCTCGGCGTCGACATCATCGGCGAGGTCGAGCGTTCTGCGCAGCTCGTGCTGGATGAGCAGCTCGCTGATCCGGCTGAGCATCTCGCGCTCGGCGTCGGCGGGCAGGGCATCCATCGGGATGTATGCATCGCACATCGGCATGGCGTCGTCTCCTTGTCAGGTGGATGGTGCGGTCAGTGGAGCCGCTCCGCTGACCCTAACATCTGTGGTTGCGTGATGCAACCACATGCGCAAGATTGTCGAATCCTCTTCAGGCGTATTGGGATTCGGCAGGCATGGCGGAACACAAAGCGGCACAACTTAGGTCAGGTCTGAGGCGTGGTGAGGTACGCCGCAGAATTGCG
>JBEKNM010000395.1:0-4786 GCA_049522835.1 Mycobacterium sp. | reverse complement strand
GACCGGTTTGATGATCGCGTTGACCAAGCCGAAGATCACGGCGACCACGAAGATGATGCCCACCCTCTGCAATGTCGTATCGCCGCCGACGAAGCGCAGCCCGTGCACGAACTGGGTGACAACCCACAACGCAAATCCGGTCAACGCAGCGCGCAGCAGAAAGGGGCCCATGCCGGCGATCTTGCCATCGGATGTCCCCGGAAGTCATCGAAGTCTGGGACGTCGGGGCCGAATTGAATGCCGGGCGCGCTGATCCGTTGGAGCAGGGCTTTAGTCCAGACTGTAGAAGCGCTGCGCGTTCAACCCGCCGATCTTGGCGCGCGCATCCTCGCTGATATCCGTGCGGGTGCGCAGATGCTTGGTGCTTTCCGGCCATTCGCCGTCCCAGTGCGGGTAGTCGCTGGCGAACATGATGAAGTCGGCGCCGAGCACGTCGATCACGCCGGGCAAGATCGGCTCCTCGGGCTCGCAGGTCACCCAGATGTTGCCCGCGGACAGGTAGTCGTGCGGATCGCGGCGCCAGCCGCGCTCGACCCAGTCGCCGCGCTTCTCGTAATGCTCGTGCAGGCGATCGATGAAAAACGGGACCCAGCCCGCGCCCGCCTCGAGGAAGGCAACCCGCAACTGTGGGTGCCGTTCGAAAACGCCGCCGGAGACAAGCGCGGTCATCGCCGTCATCTGGTCGAACGGAAAACTGATGCAGTGCACTTGGATGTAGTTGGTGAAGCGGTCGACGCCGATTTTCGGCAGATGAATGCCGGGGGCGCCGTGGATGCCAAGCGGCATCCCGAGCTCCACCGCAGCGGCATAGAACGGGTCTAGATCGGGGTGGTCGAGGTTGCGGGTCTTGAGTGCCGGCGGCACCAGAGTCGCCACCAGCCCAAGGTCTTTGGCTTCGGTCATGACGTCGATGGCCGGCTGGCCGTGCTCGATGGGTGTCACGGCCACCCCGCGTAACCGGCCGCCCGACCCGGCGCAATAGTCCGCGATCCACTGGTTGTAGAGCCGCGCGAATCCCGCGGCGAACTCAGGGTCCTCGAGGCTGGGCGCACACAGTCCGAGGCTCGGGTACAACACCATCGTGTCGATGTGATCACGGTCGGCGTCGCCCAGCACTCCTTCGGGCGACCTGCAATTGATGTCGGGCGCCTTACTGATCCCGTGCTCTGGCGGACATCCGGCGCCGGGACCGCGGTCCTCGGGGTAATTGCGGCCTTCGATCATCAACCGAAGCCGCCTGTCTGTACTGGGCTTAACGTGTTCCGGCCAGCGCTTGATCGCCTCGACCGCAAGCGTTGAGGTCTCGGCGACGTGTCCATCGGCATCGATGATTCGCATGTATCCGGAACTTACTCGTGCGGATCGCACAGCCAAAGGGCTCGCGCCATCGCGCCGGGTGCGACACGATGCTGACGTGACAACCCAAAGTCCTCAAAAGAAGATCACCGGCGATCAGCGAAACTCGTTCATTGCGGCGATGCTGGGCTGGACGATGGACGCCTTCGATTACTTCATCGTGGTGTTCGTCTATGCCGACATCGCAAAGACTTTCCACCACAGCAAAACTGAAGTCGCATTCGTCACCACGGCCACCCTGGTGATGCGCCCTGTGGGCGCGCTGCTGTTCGGGCTGTGGGCTGACCGGGTTGGCCGGCGGACCCCGCTGATGGTGGACGTGATCTTTTACTCCGTGGTCGGATTCCTGTGCGCGTTCGCGCCGAACTTCACCGTGCTGGTGATTCTGCGGCTGCTTTATGGCATTGGCATGGGCGGCGAGTGGGGGTTGGGCGCCGCGCTCGCCATGGAAAAGGTTCCCGCTGAGCGACGTGGCTTTTTCTCAGGGCTGCTGCAGGAGGGCTACGCACTCGGTTATCTGCTGGCGAGCGTGGCATCACTGGTGGTGATCAACTGGCTGGGATTGTCGTGGCGCTGGTTGTTCGGTCTGAGCATCATTCCTGCTTTGATCAGCCTGATCATCCGCTACCGGGTGAAGGAATCCGAAGTGTGGGAAGCCGCGCAGGACCAGATGCGGCTCACCAGCACCAGAATCCGCGATGTGATGCGCAACGGCGCCGTCGTCCGCCGGTTCGTCTATCTGGTGGCGCTGATGACGGCGTTCAACTGGATGAGTCACGGCACCCAGGACGTCTACCCCACCTTTTTGGGGTCCACTGCCAATCACGGTGCCGGTCTGTCCAGCGTCACGGTCAAGTGGATCGCGGTGCTCTACAACGTCGGCGCCATTATCGGAGGGCTGACTTTCGGCACACTGTCACAACGGTTCGGCCGCCGCCACACCGTCGTTTTCTGTGCGGTATTGGGCCTGCCGATCGTGCCGCTGTTCGCCTACTCGCGCACCGCGGCGATGTTATGCCTCGGCTCGTTCCTGATGCAGCTGTTCGTGCAGGGTGCGTGGGGGGTGATCCCCGCGCATCTGACTGAGATGTCGCCGGACGCTATCCGCGGCCTCTACCCCGGTGTGACCTACCAGCTGGGTAACCTGCTCGCGGCGTTCAACCTGCCCATCCAGGAACGCCTGGCCGAGTCCCACGGCTATCCCTTCGCGTTGACCGTCACGATCGTGCCGGTATTGCTCGCCGTCGCGACACTGACCCTGATCGGCAAGGACGCCACTGGAATCCGCTTCGGTACTGCCGAAAGCGCTTTTATCCCAACGGAAGTCGCTTGAATTAGCTGGATTCTGGGTCGCTTAGTATGCGCCGCAGCAAGTGCATCGCCACGGTCGTCGAGCGCTCACGGACGTCCGATCGGTTCCCGGGGAGCCGCAGCGTCCGGGTGACCATCCGGCCGTCCGCAAGCTTCACGGTGAAGGACACCGTCCCGACCGGCTTTTCCGCCGTTCCGCCGTCCGGACCGGCGATTCCAGTGATCGCGACAGCGGTATCGGCGCCGAAGCGCTGCAAAGCGCCGGCGGCCATCGCTTCAGCCACCGGCTCAGACACCGCGCCGTTGGCCTCAATGAGCGCCGGGTCGACGCCAAGCAGCCGGGCTTTTGCGTCGTTGGCGTAGGAGACCACGCCGCCCATCACGTAGTCGGAGGAACCGGGCCGGTCGGTCAGCCGTGCCGCCAGCAGTCCTGCGGTGCACGACTCCGCGGTCGCGATCCGGCGGCCGGCCAGCAATTGCGCGACCTGATCGTCCACATTCGAACCGTCTTCGGAGTAGAGCTGCTCTGCGTGCTTATCACGCAGCAGCTGCGTCAGCTGCGCGTACACCTCCGCCGCGTCCGGCTCGTAGCGGGTGACCATCTCAATCTCGCCGCGCCGCAGGC
Organism: Mycobacterium sp.; assembly: GCA_049522835.1. Classification (GTDB taxonomy): domain Bacteria; phylum Actinomycetota; class Actinomycetes; order Mycobacteriales; family Mycobacteriaceae; genus Mycobacterium. The sequence goes on along the minus strand of JBEKNM010000395.1, from coordinate 1,494 downwards.
AGGTGGTGATCTCCAGCAATTCAAAGCCGGGGATCGATGTCTCGGCGCCGCGCAGGGTTTCGGCCAGCCCCGATTCGGGCAGCCCGAACATCCGGATGGTTTCCTGGCGGTAGATCGTTCGGCCGGCGAGCGCCTGTTGCGCCGCGGAGGTCTCGACGGCCTTGTGCCACATCGGCTGCAGCTCGCGCGGCGGCCCGGGAAGCACGATCACCGTCGGCTTGCCGGGCACAACCACTCCGGGCGCGGTGCCCACCGGATCGAGCACCTGCGAACCGGCGGGAATCAGGGCCTGCTTGCGGTTGGCGGCGCGCACCGCGTCGAAGTTTTCTGGATTGAAGCGCGCCATAAGCTTTTTGAGGATATCGGCGATCTTGTTCTCCAGCTCTTCGTCGAGCACCAGCTCGCGCCCGCAGAAGCGCGCCACCACCTCGACGGTCATGTCGTCGGCCGTAGGCCCCAGGCCGCCGCTGGTGACGATCAGGTCCACGCCCTGGTCTGCCATGAAGCGCAGCTGCGCCTCGATGTCGGAAGGGCGATCACCGCAGATCGTGATGTGCGCTAACTCCACGCCCAGTTCCAGCAGCCGGTCGGCGATCCACGGGCCGTTTCTGTCTTGGACGCGTCCGGTGAGGACCTCGGTTCCGGTGACCACGATGCCTGCGCGTGCGCTCACCGGCATGAGCCTACGCACCTGCAGTCTGCGGTCGTCGGTAACCGCAGCTAGCCTGAGGCCGTGGCGCCGGCTCCGCGGACTCGCTACGCCAAGTGCGGCGATATGGACATCGCCTACCAGGTGCTTGGCGATGGTCTGACGGATCTTCTTGTGTTGCCGGGGCCGTTCGTGCCAATCGACTCGATCGACGACGAGCCGTCGATGTACCGCTTCCACCGGCGCCTGGCGTCGTTCAGCCGGGTGATCCGGTTCGATTATCGCGGGATCGGTCTCTCGTCGCGGATGCCCTCGATGAACATGCTGGGACCCGCGTATTGGGCCGAAGACGCGATCGCGGTGATGGACGCCGTCGGATGCGAGCAGGTAACGATCTTCGCGCCCAGTTTCCACGCGATGAACGGACTCGTTCTTGCCGCCGACTATCCCGAGCGGGTACGCAGCTTGGTAGTCGTCAACGGCGCGGCACGCGTGCTGTGGGCGCCTGACTACCCGGTCGGCGCGCAGGCGGGTCGCGCTGATCCATTCATGACGGTCGCGCTCGAACCCGACGCTGTGGACCAAGGTTTCGACGTTCTGCGGGTCCTCGCGCCGAGTGTTGCTCGCAATGACGCTTTTCGCGCGTGGTGGGATCTGGCCGGCAACCGCGCGGGGCCGCCGAGCATGGCCCGCGCTGTGTCAAAGGTCGTCACCGAAAGCGATGTACGAGAGGCCCTCGCGCGCATCAGCGCGCCGACGTTGATCCTGCATCGCGTCGGATCGATTTTCGTCCCCGTTGGGCACGGTCACTACCTTGCCGAACACATCGCCGGATCACGCTTCGT
>JBEKNM010000394.1:0-4794 GCA_049522835.1 Mycobacterium sp. | reverse complement strand
TGCGCCCGGCCGTCCAGTACCCGGCTCCAGGTGGCCTGCACATCCGCTGCGGCGCCGGGCTCGGTATGCAGGTAACGTACCCGCGGCTCGCCGGCGACCACCCGGACTCCCTCGCCCAGCCGTGGGTCGGTGTCGAGGTCGACGCGAGCGTCCGGCGGGACGTTGAGGCCGCCGTGGTCGGCCGTCACCAGCAGCACTGCGTTCGGAGGCAGCGCGTCGACCAGGCGGGTCAGCAGTGCGTCGACACGCACCGCCGCTTCGTGCCACTGAGGTGATCCGATACCGAACATATGCGCCGCGGTGTCCAGGTCGGCGGTATAGCCGTACACCAGCCCCGGCGCCGCCTGCAACTCGCCGGCGAGTTCCTGGGCGTAGTCGTCGGTCGTGTGTGTCAGTCGAAAGTCAGCACCTCGATACGCCGCGTCGGTCAGCCCACTACCCATGAACGACGCCGGCAGCACCGCGCGCGCACCGACCCCGCATTGCTGGAGCCGCTCGAACCAGGTCGGTAGCGGCTGCCATGCAGCGTACGGCGGGTCGTCGCGCCACTGGATGTGGTGGAGCACCCGATCGGTGCCGGGGATATTGACCGTGAAGCCCAGGATGCCGTGCTCGCCGGGCTGTGCGCCGGTGCCCAGGGATACCAGGCTGCTCGGCGTTGTTGACGGGAAGGTGCAGGTGAGTTGGCTCAGCCGTCCGGTGCCACCCGCGAGAACGGAGCCGAGCAATGGCGCACTGCCGGCCAACTCCGGTAACAGGTGCCAGCCCATTCCGTCCACCAGCACGACCGCGACCCGATCGACCTGGCCAACCGATTCCGCCAACGCCAACCTGTCGACCGCACCCGGGACCCTGAGCAGTGCGGCCGCGGCGGGCAGCACATCGCAGATCGAACCGGGCACTGGACCAGGCATGGGGTCAGTTTGGCACGAGACTAGACATGCGCAAGCCGTTCGCTGGTCACCCGCAGTTGGCGGCCGGTGCTGTCGGCAAGCGTGCGCACCTGCTCCGGGCGAAGCCGGCCACACAGCCGGCCCCAATGCACCGCGACGTGGTCACCGACGGCGACATCGGGTACCGCGCTGTACCCGTCAGCCCAGACGTCGAGCAGGCGCGCCGAAGGTTCGGACAGCGCCAGTGCCTGACCATCCCAAACGAGCCGCTGACACAACACCTCGATGTCATCCCCGGCACGGGAAACGACCGTCCCCCAAGCGATCCGGCAATTGTCCAACACGCCCAGCGGGTGTTCGTCCATACCGCGACCCAGAAACCGGGTCCACGGGTACACACCGAATACGTGGAAGCAGTGGTTGCCGGCCGCCTCGCACGCCAGGTCCGCGGTGAGATGCGACCAGTAACGGCCTGCCTGCGGGCCGATGATCGCTAGTAATGCGTCGAAGAAGTCTTTCGGGTCGATGTCCGCGCCGACGCCACCGCCGAGCCAATACGACTCGACAAGCCGATAATCCAGCGGGTCGGCGATACCGGTCAGTGTGGACAGCACCCGCAAATAGGGCCAGGCCCCGGAAAACTTCGTCGCCGCACTGCGCACGTCGTCGACCGAGCCATCTCGCAACGTCGCTCCCAATGGGGGACCGCAATAGCCGAGCGCGTTGGGGGCATAGGCATAACGGGCGAACATCTCGGCGCCGCGTATGTCCGGCCGGTCAGGGGTCGACACCGACACGCGTCACGACCGCCCGGACTGCCCCACGAGCTTGGCGGCGTCGCGATGCATACGGCCGAAGTTGTAGTACGCGGCACACGCCCCCTCGGGGGACACCATGCATGTCCCGATCGGGGTCTCCGGCGTGCACGCGGTGCCGAAAACCTTGCATTCCCAGGGCTTGAGCACGCCCTTGAGCACCTCACCGCACTGGCACGCCTTCGGGTCGGCGACCCGCACACCGGGCATCGTGAACCGCAGCTCGGCGTCGAACTCTGCGAAGTCGTCATGTAGCCGCAGCGCACTCTGCGAGATGAACCCCAGTCCGCGCCATTCGAAGTGCGGACGTAACGCGAACACCTTGCCCATCAGCGCCAACGCCGCCGGGTTTCCGTGCTCTGGTACCACCCGCTTGTACTGATTTTCCACCTCGCATCGGCCCTCACGGATCTGGCGCAGCAGCATCGCGACCGAAGCTAGGATGTCCAGGGGCTCGAATCCGGTGACCACCAACGGTTTTCGGTACACCTCCGGCACGAACCGGTATGGCCGGTTGCCCACCACGGTCGACACGTGCCCGGGTCCGATGAATCCTGACAGCCGCAGGTCCGGCGACTCCAGGATGGCCTTGATCGGCGGAACGATCGTGACGTGGTTGCAGAACACGCTGAAATTGGGCAGGCCCAGCTCGCGCGCCCGTACCAGCGTGACCGCGGTCGACGGTGCGGTGGTCTCGAAACCGATGGCGAAGAACACCACCTGCTTGTCGGGGTTGTCGATCGCGAGCTTCAGCGCATCCAGCGGGGAGTAGACGAACCGCACGTCGGCACCACGCGCCTTGGCGTCCAACAAGCTGCCATCAGAGCCCGGCACCCGCATCATGTCGCCGAAACAGGTGAAGATCACGTCGGGTTGCCGGGCCAGCCACATCGCGTCGTCGATGCGGCCCATCGGGATCACACAGACCGGGCAGCCGGGGCCGTGTACCAGTTCGACATTCTCGGGTAGCAGGTGTTCGATGCCGTGGCGGTAAATAGTGTGTGTGTGCCCGCCGCACACCTCCATGAACTTGAAGTGATCAGGGCCGGTTCCGGCCAGGTGCTCGATGGCCGTCAGCAGCTTGCGGGCTGCGGCCGGGTCGCGGAATTCGTCAACGAATTTCATTAGGTTCCTCTTCAGACGATTGCCGACGAGTCGAAGGCTTCTATTTCGGTGGTGTAGGCTTCGCCGAGTTTCTTGATGGCGGCCAGGGTGAGCAACGCTTCGGTCTCGTCGATCTTGGCCATCGCGAACCCGACGTGGACCAGGACCCAGTCGTCGGGTTCGGGCATGTCGGTTTCCAGCAGCCGCACGCTGATCGTGCGCTGCACTCCGCTTACGTCGACCTTCGCCAAATAGTTGGCAGGATCGGTGATCTCAACGATCCGACCCGGAATCCCAAGACACATCTTCGGGTTTCTCCTCTCAGCAGATCCTCGGCAGCGGGTCCCCGACGAGCATGTCGACGATCCGCGTACCGCCGAATCCGGTGCGCAGCACCACGCTTTCCGCGGGTTGGGTGACGATTTCTCCGACTTCGGCGGCGTCGGCGCCCAGTGGATGCGACCGCAACGCGGCCAGCCCGGCCTCGGCTTCCTCCGGCGCGACGACGGCGACGAACTTGCCCTCATTGGCGACGTAGAGGGGATCGATGCCGAGCAATTCGCAGGCGCCATTCACCATGGGCCGCACGGGTAGTCGGTCCTCTTCAAGCACCACCCCAAGCCCGCAGGCCTGGGCGAGCTCGTTGCAGACGGTGCCGACCCCGCCTCGGGTCGCGTCGCGCAGCCACCGGGTGGACGGAGCAGCCGCCATCAGCAGTTCCACCAGCGGGCTCAGACAGGCGGTGTCGGAATCGATGTCGGCCTCGATGGCCAGGTCCCCACGGGCGAGCATGACTGCCATGCCGTGATCGCCCATCGACCCCGACAAGAGCAGCTTGTCACCGGTGCGAACCGACGCTGCGGTGAGCGTGCGCCCCTCGGGGATGACACCGGCGCCCGTCGTGGTGATGAACAGGCCGTCGGCGGCGCCTTTGGGCACCACCTTGGTGTCGCCGGTGACGATCTGCACACCCGCTTCCGCGGCCGCGGCCGCCATGTCGGCGACGATTTCTTTTAGTTCGGCGATCGTGAAGCCCTCTTCGAGCACGAACGCCGCCGAGATCCAGGACGGCACAGCGCCGGCCATCGCCAGGTCGTTACAGGTGCCGTGGACGGCGAGTTCGCCGATGGAGCCACCCGGGAAACGCCTGGGCTGCACCACAAAAGAGTCGGTCGACATCGCGATCCGCTCGCCACTGGGCAAGGTGAGCACCGCGCCATCGCCGAGTGACTCCAGCGTCGGGTTGCGGAACGCTTCCATAAACACCGCGTCCACCAGTGCAGCTGAGGCCTTGCCGCCGGCTCCGTGCGCCAGGGTTACGTGGTCGTCGCGCAACCGCGGACGACGTCTGCGAAACGACTCGATCCGCTCGATCACCTCACCCTCGGCGAACCGCGGCCCCGAGGATAGGTATTGGCCTGCTGAGTCGCTCATGCGGCCCCCAGACCGTGATCGCCGGAACGTTCGTGGGATGCCAACCACAGCTGATAGCCGAGCAGCGCTTGCGATTCCTGTATCCGGTGCACACTTTGCGAACGAACAATGAAGCAGGCGTCCACATTTGGGTTGTCTGCAAATTCGCCGCCGTCGTAGCCGGCGAAACCGATGGTGTACAGGCCGCGGCTGTGCGCCTCGGCCAGCGCGGCGAGCAGGTTGGGCGAATTGCCGCTGGTCGACATTGCGACCGCGATGTCGCCGGCTTTCGCGCGGGCGATCAACTGGCGGGCGAACACCAGCTCGAAGCCAACGTCGTTGCCCAGTGCGGTCACGATCGCCTGATCGGCGGTCAAAGACCAGGCGGGCAAGGACTTGCCGATCGGCGGCCGGGCGAACAAGCCCGCCAAGGTGGTGGAATCGGTGCAGCTGCCGCCGTTTCCGAAGGTGAACATCCGGCCTCCCGCCGCGAAACGGCGCGCCATCTCGGTGGCGGCCCGGTCCAGCAGGTCGGTGTTGGCTTCCAGCGTGGAGCGCCGCAGCGCCAG
>JBEKNM010000393.1:0-4804 GCA_049522835.1 Mycobacterium sp. | reverse complement strand
CGCACGACGTGCGTGCGGACCTGCGTGCCCAGGCCCAGCCGGAATCTCCCGGCGGTCGCCTCCTGAAGCTCCCACGCCGTGCACGCGGTGACGAAGGGGCTGCGCGGGAAAGCGACCGCGACACCGGTGGACAACTCGAGTCCGGGAGCGGCCTGCGAGGCCACGGCGGCGTTGAGATAGGCCGTACGGCCAGCCTCGGTAAACAGCAGGCCAGAGAAGCCCGCGGCCTGAGTACGCCGGGCCAGGTCACCGATTTGCCCCAGCGGCTGCGGAATCGCCATCACATCGACATGCACGGCAGAACACTATGCCCTAGGTCCGCGCGTCGACGCTTTTCCGAGCCGGCTGAGGACTCAGGCGTCTTCCGTTGCGAAGAGAACACCGGGGTTGAGGATGCCTGCCGGGTCGAAGCTCTGCTTGATGCGGCGCATGAGGTCGATCTTGGCAGGGTCTTCGAGCTGGAGGAAATAGGGGGTTTTGGCACGGCCAAGGCCGTGTTCGCCGGAGATCGCGCCGCCCAACTCCATTGCCAGCGTGAAGATATCGGTCATCAACTCCTTCCTTTTCTCCGGGTTCTTGCACATGATGGCCAGGTGCACGTTGCCGTCTCCCGCGTGCCCGCAGCCCACCGCGCCGCCGCCGGCCGCCGCCGCCAGACCGCGTGCAGCGGCAAGGAACTTCGGCATCGCGGCGCGCGGCAGGACAGTGTCGATGAGGTCGTCTGCGCCGACCGCCTTTAATGTCCAAAAAGCGTTCTCGCGCGCCTCGATCAACTTGCGTGCCGAGGCGCCTTCGAGCACGTAGACGTCGATGGCACCCAGCTCAGCGAGCAGCTCACCGGCGGTCTCGACATCCTCGTCGAGGTGGTTCGCGGTGCGGTTCTCAAGTGCCACAACGAGATACGCTTGGCAGCTGTCGCGGACCTTGTCTGGAATACCCAGCTCCAGGTTTCGGGCATGAACGAGTGCCGCCATCGTCAAGTTGTCGATGTACTCGAGGATGTAGGGCACGAGCCCACTGGCAAGGATCTTGGGCACCGCCACCATGACCTGGTCGAAGTCGGCGAACGGGGCGAGCACGGTGGCGCTGTGGTCGAGCCGCGGATACAGCTTGACGATCACCTCGGTGGCCAAGGCCAGCGTGCCTTCGGAGCCGACGATGAGCTGGGTCAGGTCGTAGCCGGTGGACACCTTGGCGATCTTGCCGCCGGTTCGGATGATCTCGCCGGTCGGCAACACGGCCTGCAACCCGAGCACGTTATGGCGTGCTACCCCGTACTTGACCGCGCGCATCCCGCCGGCGTTGGTTCCGACGTTCCCGCCCACGCTCGATGACAGCTCGCCCGGTTGAACCATGTACCGCAGCCCGGCGTCGGCGGTCGCGGCGTCCAGCTCGGTCAGCGTCACCCCGGGTTGGACAACGGCCACTTGGTTGGTCGTATCAACTTCCAGGACCGCGTTCATCCGCTCGAAGGAGATCAGCAGCCCGCCCTCCCGCGGCCGCGCCGCGCCCGACAAGCCGCTCCCGGATCCGCGGGCAGTCACCGGAACGCCATGTTCCGACGCGGCCTGCAGCAGTTGCGCGACCTCTTGTGCGCTTGCCGGTTTGGCGACATACGCGGGCTGCTGCGGCGGCCTGTGCAACTCCTCGTCGTGCCAATAGTTTTCGGGGATTGCGTCACCCGCGAGCAGGTTGTGGTTCCCGACGATTTCCGCCAGCCGGGCCGTCATGTCGCTCATCGAGGGCCTCACCTTCTAACGCTGCGTTGCCTGCCGCACTGCGGTTCACTTTACTGCTTTCTTCGCAATGGGAAACGCTACAACTTTCCTCGCCTCCCATCCGCAGTGACCTTCAGAATCGGCGAGTCAGGACCCCAGTTCTCGGGTTGCACCCGCTCCCAAAGACTTCCCTTTCCAAGCTCTCTGCCCAACTGGTCTTCTTTCCTGAGCCATTGCTCAGCAGCCCTAATTCTATTCGGGTGAATCGCGTCCAGGAAGGCATAATCTCTTTTGACGATTCCGTATTTCCATACGTTCCAGAAACCTGTGAAATTGTCGCGGAGACTCATGGTGCTTTTGTCGTTGGGGTCCGCGTTGTATCCAGCAGGCTTATCAGCGCGTCTGCTGAGCGCACCCTTGCGCCAGTACGTGTCCAAATCCGTGTCGATGTATTGTGCTGGATGTCCGGTCACCTTCTCAAACGCCGCAGCAAGATTCGCATACGCAATATGCTCAATAGCGACTTCGAGGTCCATGCCATTCGCGCGCTCTGGATGGTCGAAGAGCCAGCGAACATAATAGCCGCAATCCTCGAGAGCCACATGTGGGACAGCTCCCTCACCAAGCGGAACTCTCCACGTAACAACCCCATCCTCCACGGTTGGTGTCATGGGCGTCCCCGGCGAGATCACCATCTCGATGTAGGGACCCGTCGTGAAGACCGCTGCTCCCATCCGATCCCTATTCACCTGATTCTGAAACAGGATCCATTCGCCCACACGACCCTTGCCGTCATAGTGACCGGTGCGGAATCTGGAGTCATAGCCTGATTTCTTGAGGGCGTAGTCTAAATTTCCATACACGAAGAACTTAATTCCTTCTTCGACGGCTATCTCGTAACTGCGGATGGCCCAGTAGATCTCGGTTTTCTCGCCGGTGTTGAACCCGTCGATGTTGATGAATGCTCCGTCACAACCGCGGAATCCTTCCCGCAGGATGGCTTCGTCGGCGAAGGAGCCTTCGAGACAGAAGACGTTGTCGAGTGCGAGGAGGGCCTTGGCTCGTGGGGAGGTGGCGTCGCGGCTGAGGAATCGAACGGAGTATTTTTTGTCGGCGACTAGGGTGCTGACGATGGGGATGCCTTGGGCTCCGGTTCCGCCGATGACGAAGATATTGGAGGTGGCGTGGGAAGACGTTGCTGGCGAGTGTTGAGGTTGCGATGTAATGGTCGGCTCCTAGGTTATGTGTGATTAGTTCAGGGCGCAGCGCCTTTGAGGTTGCGGCGAATTACCTCGTCATTTACTCGGGCTGCCCGGCGCGGAGTCGAAACCGCATGAGCTCATCGGCGCCGGGCCCCGGCTTGGCCACTAGTTGATCGCGGTGCACGCGCTGGCCGGTTTCGCTCGCAACCATCGTGAGCTGGACTGGGCTACCGGTGTGTGCGTCGAATACTTCTAGGGGTGGACCCACCGTGCCATGCATTTGCCATCGATCGCCCCATTCCCGCAACGCGGTTATGACTGTCGCCAGATCGCGGCCCATCTCAGTGAGCCCGTAGCCTTTTGCCGCCGGAGCGCGATGTTTGATGATGACCTTCGACGCTTCGAGACGATGCAGGCGGTCCGCCAGTGTCTGGGGCGGTATGCCCGTCGATTTTTGCAGATCGTCGAAACGTGAGAGGCCCAACAGCAAGTCGCGAACGATGAGCAATGCCCACCGATCGCCGACGAGCTCGAGCGCGCCGGCGATAGAACAACGCATGTCTGCAAATGATCGGGTGCGCATCGTGACCTGTGCCCTTTCGGTGTCTGGCGTCGTCTACTCAGAGCTTGCCCTTGGACGGCACCTAGATACTATGATAATCATAGTTGCACGACAATGCAATCAGGAGTCCTTAGGGTTGGATGCCTACCCCGATGGCGACGCCAACCCGCCGGCATGACGAACGGAGGAGCTATGGCGAGCGAGCAGAGGAAGCCAGTGCTTGCTCCGCTTAGCGAATCTGTGCTGCCGCATGGCATTCGAAGTCGGCTGGTGGCCGGCATCAACGGCCTTACGGTCCACGTGCTAGAGGCTGGATTTGAGACGCCGGGCCGACCGTTGGTGCTGCTGATCCACGGTTTCCCCGAACTTGCGTATAGCTGGCGCAAGCTGTTGCTGCCCCTGGCCGAAGCGGGATTCCACGTGGTGGCACCGGATCAGCGCGGGTATGGGCGCACCACAGGTTGGGTCGCCGACTTCGATGACGATGTGGCCCCCTTCGGATTGCTGAACCTGGTTCGCGACGCGCTCGGACTCGTGTCCGCCCTCGGATACCGCCGGGCGTCGGTGGTCGGCCACGACGTCGGCTCGGTAGTGGCGGCGTGGTGTGCGCTGATAAGGCCGGACCTGTTCAGCTCGGTGGCGCTGATGAGTGCGCCGTTCGGCGGCCCCCCGGCATTACCGTTCGACACCCACGCGACGGCGCGGCCGGCTCCGCCTAGCCCGGACATAGACGCGGACCTGGCCGCTCTCAACCCGCCCCGCAAGTACTACCAACGGTACTTCGCCACCAGGGCAGCGGAATCGGACATAATGGACTGTCCGCAGGGGCTGCATGACTTTCTCCGCGCCTATTACCACGTGAAGAGCGCCGATTGGGCGGCCAACAAGCCGTTCCCCCTCGCGAACGGGTCAGCGACCGAGCTTGCGAGAATGCCCACCTATTACGTCATGGACCGTGACCAGGGGATGGCGGCGACGGTGGCCGCGCATATGCCTTCCGAAGCCGAGATCACCGCGTGCGGCTGGCTTCCTGACCACGAACTACGTTTCTACAGTGGTGAATTCGCGCGCACCGGCTTGCAGGGCGGACTGCAGTTTTATCGCTGCGCGATCAGCAGCCGATTCGTACCTGAGCTGCAGTTGTTTTCCGGCCGCGCCATCGACGTACCGTCGTGTTTCATCGCTGGGGCCAGCGACTGGGGCATCTATCAGTCGCCGGGTGCAGTGGAGGCGATGCAGGGGGTCGGGTGTACCGACATGCGGATGTGTCGATTCGTCGAAGGCGCCGGGCATTGGGTCCAGCAGGAGCAGCCAGATGTGGT
>JBEKNM010000392.1:0-4806 GCA_049522835.1 Mycobacterium sp. | reverse complement strand
TGATGGGATCTGGCTTGCGTTGGGCCGCCCCGCCGACTCGGCTAGCTCACTCAGCAGCGGAGGCACATCCAACCGCGCCGCCACCGCTTCGACAAGATTATCCGGTCGCGCTCCCAAATTCGCGCCCATGAGCTGCGATATCGACAACGCTACGTCCGCCAAGCGAACGCAAGAATTTCGCAAGAATTTCTCCAATAACTGGCAAGCGGGTTGCGGCAACCTGATCTGGTCGGCCACCGCAACCGACCCCACATAGCGATCGGCGGTGATCCGCAGGTTCCGGGAGTGGGACAAACGGCAGTTAGGAATCAACACCATGAATGCGAACAAGGCACCGAAAGTGTCGAAGCTGCGTATGGCCGCGGGCGTCGGCCTGGCAACCGTGGGTCTGTCACTCATCGGGTCGCTAGTGCCGGCCGTCGCGTCCGCCGACCCGTGGGTCCCGCACAGCGGGCCCCTGCACCCGATTCGGCATTACGCCGCGGACGTTCTGCACCCGATCTTCACGATCACTCACCCGATACGGTCGCTGGTTCCATAACTCAGCCGAAGGCTCAACGGGGCAGAACTGCGTTTGACGCCACCGATTAGTCCTATTTTCTGAGTGGCGCCGGGTTCCACAGACCGCTGCGCGTCTGGGTCCCCAGCTGCAAACGCGCGGGCTCTGCGTCGGGGTAGTACGGCGTCAACCGCTGCAACGAGCCCCAGTCCCGGGACCAGTCGTCTTTCAGATACGTGGCCACCGTGGTCGCCTTGACCAGCAACTCGGTCACGCCCAGCGGGCCGCCACCGTTGTTGTCCATCACCGGTGAGTTGGCCTCAGCGCCGAACCGATCCGGCAGGATGCGCCATTTCGGCGTTTCATCGACACCGTTTTGATGGCCGAATGGTCGCTGGCAGGGGAATGCCAGACCTACCAGCCAGTCCAGGAACACCGGGTCTTGGGAGCCCACCACAGCCTGCAGGGTGCGCAGCTGTGGAATTCGCGGCGGTGTGAGCCCGATCCAGTGCTGCGGCGCCAGGTCCTGGTCATCGGCGACGAGCCGGACTTGGGTGGCGCTGGCCGGGATCGCCGAGATAGGCAACCGCAAGTTACGCCAGGCCGGTGATGCCCCTACGTCGGCAAATTGCAATGACCCGCCGGGGTGTCCGCCGGCCGCTCCCTCATCGGTAGCCCACTGCACCTGCACTTCGCGGGGGTCGAAGCGGCCTGCTGCCGTGACCACCAGCAGCGGTCCGGCGTTATCACGCTGTGTGGGAAGGCGGTACCAGCCCGAGCGCAACCTGGCGGGCAACTGGATGCCGGACCGCCAGCTGCCGAGCACCGGAGTGCGGGTTGGGTCCAGGTTGTAGGGCAACTGGGCCTTGGAACCATTGAGTCCCGGTGCGGCGCTGGTGCCGCCTTCATTACCGGCCTCGCCGCCGGCGATCGTCTCGTTATCGTTGACGAAGCTACGGTCGCCCGGACGCTCCATCACCGGGTCGGCGGAAACGTCGGAGGGAATACCGTTGGGATTGAAGGCTTCCGACAGGCCGGCGCCCAGCGCGTCTTGCACTGAGGCCGTCACCGGGGGCAGCATGCCGGCGTTGGGATCCTGCTCTACCAGCACATCCTCGGCCAGTCCGCAGGACCTGCCGGCCAGAGCCTGCAGGTTTGACCGGCCGACCGACCATGCCGGGTACTGGCCGGTCATCGCCAGGGTCAGCGAGACCACTTCGAAAATCACCAGCACCCACGCAGCGATTGCCAACGGGGACTGGATGATTCCGGCCACTCGCGCCCCGAACCGGGTTTCGGGTGGCCTGTTGTCCGTAGCGACGAAGTGGAACCATGCCGTCACCAGCAGCACCACCACCGTGAGCTCAAGCAGCGCAGTGGTAAGAGACCATCGCAACTTCGGGAACGAGTTCGACCACGGCACACCGAAGTTGGACACGTACCACCAGCCGTTGACGCTGGCGAATGACAAGGCCAGCACGAACAGCACCAAGGCGGCGAACATGGTGCGGTTGCGTCGCGATTGCATTGCCGCACCCGTAACCGCAACCGCAGCCAGTGCCCCCAGCGAGCCGGCCAGCCCGGCGAACACACCGAAGTGGTGCGTCCATTTGGTCGGGGTGAACATCATCGCGAGGAACGAGATGACGGTGATACCGATGATGCGGCGGCTCGGTCCGGCTGCGGTGCCCGGAATGCGCCCTTTGCGCAACGACATTGCGACCGCCACCGCAAGTGCGACGAGCAACGCCAGCACGGCGAAGCGGCGGGCCACCGACCCGTCTGGGCTGGCCATGAACAGCCGCTCGTAGCGGATGTGCTCGTCGAACCACTTCAGGCTGGGCCCGACATCACGCTTGAGGACGCTGGCTTGGACCTCGCCGGCCAGGGTCTGGTCGCGGAATATCAGGATCGCGGTGACAGTGACCGCAGCCAGGATTGGCGCCACAAGTGGCAGTACACCGAACTGTTTGGATCTGCGGTGCAGGATGGTCCGAAGCGGCCCGATGGCGACCAGCAGCGCACCGATGGAGGCGATACCGGTCGGGCCGGAGAACAAAGTCAGCGCACCGATGATGCAGGCGACCGCCACCGGCAGCAGCCGGCTGGTGGCCACGGCGCGCTCTATCGAACACCAGGTCAGCAGAATGCCCAGCGCGATGATCGGCTCGGGCCGCAGCCCGTTGTCCAGCGGCAGCCAGACCGCGAGGAACATGCCCGCAGCCGTCCATGCCGCGGCCCGGCTGCTCTTGACGGCGTGACCCAGTCTGGGGATGACTTCACGGCTGATCACCCACCAGCACGTCAGCGCCATCGCCAGGGTCGGCAAGCGCGTCCAGATGCTGGTGGTGCTGACGTGTGCCCACAACGCGAGCAGGTCGTAGTACCAGCCGAACGGCGCCTCAGGTGTACCGAACCAGCGGTAGTAGTTGGCCATGTAGCCGGCGTGCTCGGATACCCGGGCCATGGTCAGGATGTAGCCGTCGTCGGAGGTATTGGCGCCGACGAAGTGCCACCACACCAGCACAGCAATCACCAGGGCATCCAGACCGCCGATCGACCACCACCGCGACGGCAGGAAGCGCCGGTGCCGGGTGCCGTCGGCGGCGTCGAGGACGTGCAGCGCGACCAGTGCAGCGGCGGTCAGCACCACGCCGAGGATCATCGCGATCAGCTTCAGCGGCGTGGGGCTGCTGCTGTAGCGGGTGTCGACGGTCGCCGAGAAGCTCAGCTCCGGCGGCGCCGGCCCGGCCAGATCGGTGAAGACGCCGACGATCTGTGGCCGGAAGTCGTAGCCGCTTTTCTCACCCCGTAGTGGCGCGCCGGGATGTTCGGCGTTGGGCCCCTGCGTCAGCCCGACGAATTCGGCCGTGACGCGATCGGCGTGCGCGGTAAAGGTCAAGCGCTGGCAGGCCGGGCTGAGCACCTGGCTCAACGGCGCCGTGACTACCGCAACGTTACGCACCACGAGCACCAGCTCGTCATTGGCGCGCTGGATGAGCAACCCGCGATCGACGGCCTTGGGAGCCTGCTTGGGCACCGTTGACAACAGCACGGTCTTGGAGCTGTTCGGCGAACCGGCCAGTCCGGCGGCGGCCTGACAGGGCACGGTGACGTTCAGCTCGGTGGCCACATACCCGATCAGCGGTGCGTCGACGCTGTCGAACGCGCCGTTCTGCGGCCAGTTCAGCTGGGCGGTGGTCTGGTTGACCGGCAGCACCGGGGTGACGATCGCCATAAGGGCTCCCAGCAGCCCTGCGGCGACAGCGACCAACCGAGCGATCCGGTGGTTCGCTCCCGTGTCGCTCACGGAGGTAGATGCTAGTTCTTCGACCAAGTCAGGTGAGGTTTCGGTAGCCATCAGCCGGTTGTCACTGGTTGGGCCACCGGCCTGCGGATGGCCAGCACAAACGGGCCGACGCCTTGGACAACGAAACGCGGGTCGGCGAACAGGGCAGCCCGCAGGTCGACCGTGTAGCGACGAACGTTGGGCTGGTTGGGGTAGACGTCCTCGGCCAGCCGCAGCGTGTACTTGTTGTTCGCGCCGCGGCGCATGAGAAATACCGTCGGCGGCGGCCAGGGTGATGTGTCCAGCGCGTGGATCAACTCGTCGGCGGTCTTGAGCTTGGACCACTTATTGATTTGTGCGGCGCGTAGGTCGAACTGCGCCAGCGGGTTGGCGTAGTGCGACGTCAAACCTTGAAAGCCCCAATAGGGGTAGTAGGACAGGAAGCTGTAGTCGGCAGTCAGTACCACGGTCTGATCGCGTGGCTTGCCGGTGGCGTGCACGATGGCGGCGTCGATGACGGAGTAGTACTTCTCCGAGCCGGCTGGGCGCCGGTCGCCGCGCTGGCCCTGTCCATCAGTGTCGGTGTAGGCGATGGTGAGATCCGGCCGCAGTACGTCGGGAATGTCCTGGCTGAACGCGATGGTCGCGGCCAGCCCGATCGCGCCGGCGATCGGGACAAAGGCTCGGCTGCGGGCTGCCAGCACCTGGGCGGCCTCGATAAAGCCGAACACTCCGGCGGCGACCAGCAGCACGCTCAGGGTGGGCTGCAGCCGGAACGACAACAGCGTGGTGCGCGCCAGCGTGGTCAGCATCGACAACAGCGACCACAGGTAGACGGCGACCACGCCGACGGTCAGCGCGCCGGCGCGCACCGACGTGCGGGTTCGCACCACCAACCACAACGTGCCCAGCATGCAGATCGCGCCGAGCAGCGTGAACTGCAGCATCGGGAAGGTCAGTTCGGCGCCGTCGGCCGGCAGGTAGTGCGCAGCGCTGCCGGTGTTGCTGATCGGGCTAT
>JBEKNM010000391.1:0-4810 GCA_049522835.1 Mycobacterium sp. | reverse complement strand
CCCCGCGTCACCAAACGAGCCAGCGGAAGCAAATTCCCCCGAAAACGTCTCGACCACAACAATATTAGGCACCGATCGCCACCCGAAATCCGCCTCATCCGCCTGCAAAGTTAACGGCATTGCCTCTTAGTCTCGCTCAAGCGGCGCATCTCGTTGCCCCTCACTCGGTCGAGGAGTCGACAGTATCCTGGGCGGGGACCCAGCGCGGCAACGTAACGGTATCGCTGAGGGCATCGAAGGTGACCGTCATACGCATGCCGATCGACAACTCCGGCCGGCCTGGCAGGTTCCCAAGAAATCGGACCCCCGGGACCTCGTCAAGCTCCACCAGCACGACAGCGTACGGCGCCGGAAAATTCGGATGTACTTGGTGCTCAACAATCGTGAATGTATGCAGGTTGGCCTGACCGCTCACAGGCACCCACTCAACCTCGAACGAATCACACAAATGACAATAGCCACGAGGCAGGTGCAAAACGTGACCGGCCGGCTTGCACTTTTCAATGACCAGCTGACCTCGCCGCGCCGCCTCCCAAAATCCCGCTTGCGCCGGGTCATCCACATTCGGGTGCAATCCTTTGAGATCACTCACGATGCCCTCCGGAAGATTAGAGCACCAGTTGTCGGCGGAGACGCACCAGTCACAAGGCACACCTCGGCGTTAGGCACTTGCGACGTAGACGATCCGCGTATCTGTCGAACACCCTCTACGACGTGGTTCAACCCATGAATGTAACCCTCCGAGAGATGGCCTCCACCCGTATTGATGGGAAGCGATCCTCCCAATCCGAGCGCGCCAGACTCCGCGAAAGGCCCGCCTTCCCCCTTTTTGCAGAACCCATAATCCTCGAGCTGGATAAGAACAGTAATCGTGAAACAATCATAGAGTTGTGCCACGTCAATATCTTCCGGGCCGAGGCCGGCACGCTCATAGAGCGTCTTAGCCGCGTACGCCGACGGCCACGTAGTATACGTTTCGCGCATCAGCGTCGTATTCATTCTGCCGGCTTGTATGCCCGGGCCCATGCCCTGGGCGACTGCCCTAATCAAGACCGGGCCCGCCGGACTATCCGCAGCCCTCTCCGTAGTGGTCACCACTAACGCGCAAGCCCCATCGGTTTCCAGGCAGTAATCAAAAAGCCGCAAAGGAGACGACAGCATGCGGCCGGCCATGTAGTCGGAAAGGCTGAGTTCCCGACCGGCCATCATCGCGTTCGGATTGGCATGGGCCCGTATTCGACATTCCATTGCTATAGCGCCGAGTTGCTCCGAAGTCGTCCCGAACTCCGCCATGTGGCGCTGCGCCAACATGGCGTAGAAAGTCCCGGCGGAGAGCAGCCCGTAGGGCTGAAAATACTCATCGAGCGTGCCCTGGCCACCCACTACGGTCGGCGCATCGCCAGAACCGGCGGCCGCCCTGCTTAAACCGAACCGAGTCCCGGATCTACCATTCAGAGAGCGGTACACCAGAACATTTGTCGCTTGGCCGCTCAATAGAGCCCCTACGGCCTGACCCACCATACTCGGTACTGCGGACCCGCCTGCCGAAGCGACACCCCAGTATTTCAAGTCCGAAATACCCAAGGAATCCGCTATCGCATTGTGAGTGACACGATCGGCGTCGTTCCGCACAATGCCATCGATATCGTTCGATTGCAACCCCGCGTCCCGTATCGCCGCACGACTAGCCTCGACAGCCATGACCAGCTCGCTAACTCCAGAGTTCCTAGAGAACTTAGTGTTGCCGATACCGGACACAGCGCACCGGTCCTTAAATTCCCACACAGCCGAACTCATGGGTACCCTCCCTTCTGACCACCTATCATGGGCTGGTTACCGGTACCGTTCGGGAGGTCCGTCGAGGATAACTGTCTTGCTCTCGAGGTAGGGGAGCAGACCCTGGCGTGAGCCCGCGCGGCCGATTCCGGACTGCTTGAATCCACCGAAGCCGATCCCGAAGTCCGTCCGCGTGGCGTTGTGCCCTACAGTGCCAGAGCGCAGCTGACCGGCGACGGCGCGGGCTCGATCAATATCGGGGGTGAACACGGAAGCGTTCAGTCCGTAGATCGTGTCGTTGGCGATGCGAACAGCGTCCGCTTCATCATCGGCCGCGATCACGGTCAGGACTGGGCCGAAGATCTCCTCGCGAGCGATCGTATCTGAGTTGTCGACGTTGGCGAACACGGTCGGCTCGATGAAGTAACCCCGGTCGAGACCCTGCGGACGACCACCACCGGTAACCAGCTTGCCGCCCTCGGCTATTCCCTTCGCTATGTAGCCTTCAACGCGGTCACGCTGACGCTCCATCGCCAACGGGCCCATGTCGTTACTCTCGTCGAACGCATCGCCGACCTTCTTCTGCGAGAAGAACCCAGCCAATAGCTCCACGAACTCATCGTGCCGGCTGCGCGTCACCACCAGCCGAGTGAGCAACGCGCAGACCTGACCGCTGAGACGGCACTCGGTTGAAGCGATCGTTGCCGCTGCAGAGGCCAGGTCGGCGTCATCAAGGATGATCGCCGCCGACTTGCCACCGAGCTCGAGCGTATAGCGACCAATTCGTTCACCCATGATCGTCGCGATGCGACGGCCGGCCGCGGTCGAACCGGTGAAGGCGATCTTGTCGATCCGGTGATCGCGCACTAACAGTTCGGAAACCTCGCGGTCGGCGGTCAGCACGTTGACGACACCATCCGGCAGGCCAACAGCCTCTACTGACTCAGCAATGATATATGCCGCTCCTGGTGCCTCTGGCGAGGCCTTCAGTACTGCGGTGCAGCCAGTCAGCAGGGCCGGCGACAACTTGTACAACGCGAGAAACAACGGGACGTTCCAGGGTATGATTGCCCCGACGACGCCGACTGGCTCCTGCACACGCAGGCCAAAGTTTCCGCCGCCGGTCGGCTCGGCTGGCTCCTCCCATGCATAGTTGTCGGCTAGGGAAGCAAAGTACTCGAGGATGCCTGCGGCGTGGCCGGCTTGACCCTTTGCAGCACTATAGAGGCCTCCGGACTCACGGGGCCAGATGTCGGCCAGCACGTCTGAGCGGCGGCGAATTTCGGCGGCCAGAGCCTGTAGGTACTCCGCTCGCTGCACGTGTGTCAACCGCGGCCACGGCCCGTCGTCGAACGCATCCCGAGCCGCTGTGATCGCCCGATCCATGTCGGCTTCGCGTGCTTCTGAGACCCGGAAGTACAACTCCTCGTTGTTGGAGTCGATGACGTCGATCATCGCCTGCGACGAGGGCTCTACCCACTTGCCGCCGATGAAGAACCGGTCGGGTCGACGAAGGGGGTGTTCGGTTGCAATGCTCACATCGGATTCCTTTCGTTTTCGAGGAGACTGAACGGCTTTTTCCTTTTGATTAGCAGCACATTTCGTGAACGCCCCGACACGCGCACTCAGCACCGAAGCTTCGGTGACCTCGCCGCGGTCTGGGGGGTGCTCGAGTCTGGGAGAACAGTATTTGAGTGCGATGGCTTCAACCAGGCTCGGATCTCGGACATCGTTGCAGCGGCCGGTGTTGGAATCGGATGGCAAATCATCGAGTCCCCCACCGGACCCGGGTGAAGTCGGGGACTGTGGACTTCGGATCCGGCGGCCTAGTCCAGGCCGAGTGGGCGGGTGCCGATGATCTTGCCGGCCGTGAGCTCCTCGACTGTCGCGGGGTCGAGCGAAAGGAGCTCCGTCAGGATCTCGACGTTGTGCTCACCGAGTAAGGGGGCCGCCGAACGGTACCATCGATCGACACTGGCGAAGGTGTAGGGCAGCGTCGGGACGGTGTGGGGACCGACGACCGGATGCTCCAGTTCCTCGAAATGGTGGCGGGCCACCATCTGAGGGTGGGCGGAGATGACCCGGGCGTCGCGCAGCGGTGCGGCCGGCACTCCGGCCTGGGCGAGGATCTCCACCGCCCCTTCGAGTTCTTGGTCGGCGGCCCACGCTTGGAGGGATTTGTCGATCCGCTCGTGGGCCTGGTGTCGGCCGGCGGCGCTGTCCAAAGCGGGGTCATCGGCCCAGTCCGGATTCTCGAGCACGCCCTTGAGGGCGCGCCATTGCTCGTCGTCGGCGACGGACAAAGCCAGCCAGCTCTCCTCACCCCGGCAGGCGTAGAGCCCCTGGGGGGCGGCGTCCCTGCTGCGATTCCCGGCGCGGGCCAGAACGATCCCGTGCGCGGTGTACTCGATGACCTGCTCCGCGGCTGCGTTCAACGCCGATTCGACCATCGAGACCTCAATGAACGATCCCTGGCCGCTCTGACGCCGGCGCTCGAGGCCGAGCAACATGGCGAAGGCGGCGCTTTGGCCGGCCAGTGGATCGCACGGACCCTTGGGAATCCGCGGCTGGTCGTCCTCGTGGCCGGTCACCCAGGCCAATCCGGTCATCTGCTCCATCGTCTGGGCGAAACCGACGTTGTTGCGCCACGGACCGTCGAGGCCGAAGGCGGGCATGCGGACCATGACGATCCCCGGATTCCGGGACTTGACCAAGTCCCAGGTGAGCCCGAAGTTCTCGAACACCCGCGGCGAGAAGTTCTCCACCAAGACGTCCGCGTGCTCGATCAAGTCCAAGAGGATGTCCCGGCCCTGTGGCGAGCTCAGATCGAGTGCCATGTTGCGCTTATTGGTGTTGGCGCCGAGATAGATCATCGAACGCTCCCACCACGAGGGGCGATCGATGAACAAGCCGCCCGATGAGCGCATCCCGTCGATGTGCTGGATCGATTCGAGGTGGATGACGTCGGCCCCCATGGCGGCGAGCACGTGCGTCGACGACGGGCCAGCCCACCAGGCGGTCGCATCGAGCACAT
>JBEKNM010000390.1:0-4815 GCA_049522835.1 Mycobacterium sp. | reverse complement strand
ATTCCCATGGGCCGTACGCGCTTTGCACGGTGAACGGGGTCTCGGTGAGACGCAGCTCCGGGTTCGGGCTGGTGAAGTGTAGGGTCGCGGGAATCGCCTTGTTCTTCAGGCACAGAATCGTTTTGATCAGACCTACCACGCCTGCCGCCACCTCCAGGTGGCCGATGTTCGACTTGACCGACCCTAGAACACAAGGAGCCGCACGGGTCGTCTGAGACACGCCGAACGCGTTCCGCAACCCCTGGACTTCGATGGGATCACCGAGCGGTGTGCCGGTTCCGTGAGTCTCGACATAGCTCACGGTCGAGGCATCGATGCCCGACACGGCATGGGCTTCCGCGATGACGTCGGCCTGCGCGGTCGGATTGGGCGCCGCGTAGCCCATTTTCATGGATCCGTCGTTGTTGATCGCCGATCCGCGGATGACGGCGTGAATCCGGTCCCCGGCGTCGATGGCGGCCTGCAACGGTTTGAGCGCAACTATCGCGACACCGCTGCCGAAGACCGTGCCGTCGGCTCGCACATCGAAGGGCCTACAGTGGCCGACCGCCGACACCATCGATCCCGGCGAGGTCCAGTAACCCACGTGGTGGGGGATGCTGAGCGACACCCCTCCGGCAAGCGCCATGTCGCATTCACCGCTGAGCAGGCTCTGGCAGGCCAGATGGACCGCGACCAGCGACGACGAACACGCGGTTTGAACCGTGATGCTCGGGCCGCGAAGATCGAATTGATGAGATACGCGCGTTGCCAGAAAATCCTTGTCGTTCTGCAGGAACAGGTTGAACTGCTCGAAGTTGAGTCCCTGCGCCATGGCGGCGTTCTGGCCATGATGAGACAACAGGTTGTGCAGGAGATAGCCGCTGGGGGAGCTGGTTCCGTACACGCCGATTGAGCCGTCGAACTGCGCGGGGTCACAGCCGGCGTCCTCGAACGCATGCCCTGCGCACTGCAAGAACAACCGGTGTTGTGGATCCAGCATCCGGGCGAACTGCGGCGGGAATCCGAAGAATTCGGCGTCGAACTCGTCGACCCCGTCAACCATCGGCGCGCGCCGCACATACGCCGGATTGGCCAGCACGTCATCGCTGATTCCGGCAGCCCTGAGCTCTTGCTCTGAAAGTGTGACGATCGACTCTTCGCCGCGCCGAAGGTTGTCCCAGAACGCCGCCACATTGTTGGCGCCCGGGAATCTGCCGGCCATGCCGACCACCGCGATTGCGTTGGCCGGCAACAATCCTAAGTTCGTGCTCATACCTGCTGTCCCTGTTTCCGCCGCATCGCGGCTTGTTGGCGCGCCGCCGCGCGCTGCTGTGCCCGGTCGCGAACCGCATCATCCTGCTCGAGTGCCGCGGAGTGCCCAGTGAGGCCAAGCTGGCGGACCAGGTCGGCGGTGAGGTCTTGTAGCGACGCGCCCTGTAACAGGAGCGTTACCGGCGGCTCGACTCCGAAATCCGCGCGGGCGGTGTTGCGAATACGCACCGCCATAAGGGAATCCATCCCCAACTCGGTCAGTGGCACGCTGGGATCCACAGCCGATCGATCCGCGTAGCCCATGACCGCCGCGATGCGCGCGCGCAGTCGGTCTGTCATCAGGCGCTGCGCTTCGTCGGGATCGAGGCCGGTCAGCGAGTCAGGGCCGGCCCAGTCACCGCCGTCACCCGTGGCGTCCAGTTCCTCGACCACGCTGGTGAAATAGCCGAGGTTGCGGATCTCGGGGAAGGTGATCAGCGCCCGGTCTGGACGCAGCCGTGTCACGCCGGTGTGGGACCGGTCGGTGGCCAGCAACGATTCCAGAGCCGCGACGCCCTCAGCCGGACTAATGGGGTCGAGCGGGCTGCCGACCAGCGACTGGGCAATGCCCACCTCCGACCACGGCCCCCAGTTGATCACGGCTGCCGCAAGCCCGGCTGCCCGGCGCCACGCAACCAGCGCATCCAGCCACGCGCTCGCGCATGCGTATGCGGCCTGGCCGGCCGAACCCAGCAGTGAAGCAGTGGTGGAGAATCCCAGCCACCAGTCGAGCTCGAGGGTGGAGGTCGCCTGATGCATCCGCAGCGCCCCCGCGGCCTTGGGGGCCCAGACTCGCTCCAGACTCTCCCTGGTCATCGAGAACACCAGGCTGTCGTCGAGCACCGCCGCGGCGTGCACGACGCCCCGCAGATTTGACTCGCCGGCGGCTGCCACCAGCTTTTCCGCCACGCCTTCAGCCGCCACATCGCCCGAGACCACGACGATCTCGGCCTTGCTTTCCAGTTCGGCCAGGACCGCGCGCTGCTCGTCTGAGGGTTCGCTGCGGCCGTTGAGGACGATCCGGCCCGCGCCGCTGTCCACCAGCCATCGCGCGACGACCAAGCCGAGCCCGCCGAGGCCGCCGGTGACGATGTACGACGCTCCCGAGCGGACGACTTCGTCGCGCATAGGCTCGCCGAGGGTCGCCCGGGAAAGCCGCTCGACGTATCGCTGCTCGCCGCGCCAGGCGATCACGTCGTCTATCGAGCCCGAAACCGTTGACCCGAGTTCGGCATTCAGGGCCGCCGCCGGATCCCGGGTGACATCAAGGTCTACCAACGTGGTGCGCAGTTCGGGGTGCTCGTAGGCCAGTACTCGCACCAGACCTTTCAACGCGCCGATCCCTGGCTGGCCCGGCTCGTCGTGAACCGCGAGCCCACCCCGGGTGACCAGCCACAGCCGCGGTGATCGACCATGCCAGCCGCCGACGATCGCACGAACGACGGTCGATACCGCCCAGACCGATTTCCGCGCCTGGGCGATCCCGCCGTCGGTGACGCTCGGGTTGGCCCCGACGAATATGACCACACCGACGGGCGGACGCTCGGGATCGCCTGCCGTTTCGGCGAATGCGGCAAGCATGGCGGACTCATCGTTGAGGTCGGCAGTGATCAGCCGGCGTGCCGGTGAGCGCCAGCCCGCGATGAATGTCTCGGCCTGTTCGAAGGCCTCGGGCGCTTGCGCATCGGTGAGCACAAGCCAGCTGCCGGGGACCTCGGGTTGTGCGGCGCTAATGGGTTTGGCTACCCAGGTGTTGTCGAAGGCCTTTTGCGACAGTGGAAGTGGCACGCTGCGCCGCTCGACGCGCCGCACATAGATGTCGTTGATTTCGGCCGTGACGGTCCCGGCGTCGTCGGTCAAGACGATTCTGCCGAGCTTACCCACACCGTCTTCGCCAAGACTGCTCAGCTGGGCACGGCAGCGCGCCCGTCGGCCGGGTTCGCCGTACACCCGCACCGTCTCGAATGAAACTGGCAGATAACTGGCTTCGGCAGCTCCGGCGAGTTCCCCGACATCTATGTCCGGTACCGCAGCGGCCAAACTTTGCAAGGCCGCATCCAGCATGACCGGGTGGATTCGATACCCAGGATGCCGGGGCGCCCCATCAGGAAGGGCGATCTCGGTCTCCACGGAACCGCCGGGTAGCCGGTGGATCGCAGTTATCGCTGCGAAAGCGGGGCCGTGGTATTGACCGGTATGCCTCAGAACGGTGTACAAGTCGGCCGGCTTGATGGCCGTTTCGCCGTGCCCTGCAGGGGGTGTGTGCCTATCGGGGGAGGCGTCCAACATCCGCACTTCGGCCTTGGCAGTCGCGTGCCGGGACCAGTCGCGGCTCGATGAGCGAGAATAGATTTCGATCCGGGTCTTGTCGTCGGCACCACGAGTCAACTGTGTTGTCAGCTGCGTGTGGTCGTTGAGGGTGAGCATTTGCTCGACTTCGAGTTGGTTGATCGACAGGGCCTCGACCGGCATGCCGAACGCTTCGCTTGCTGCGGCCAAGGCGATTTCGGCGAAGCCTGCGGCCGGCATCACGGCTTGGCCGAACACCTTGTGGTCGGCCAGCCATGGGCACACCTCGGTGCCGACATCGGCCTGCCACACGTGGTCCCGGCTGGACGGTAGTTCGACGTGCACACCGAGCAGTGGGTGGGTGACCAGATCCGACCTGCCGTAGCCGGCCGACTGATCCTCGACCCAGAATCGGGTGTGCTGCCAGGGTGTTACCGGGATGTCGGCGAGTCGACCGTTGGTGGTGCCCGGCGGGGTCTGCCCTACAGCGGCGAGCTGCGAGTGGAAGGTGATGGTGTCATCGGTATCGCGTTGCAGGGTGCCGATGGTGTGCGTGTTGGTTTCGCCGAGGGTCTCGGTGATGGCGTGGGTGAGCAGCGGGTGGGGGCTGATTTCGATGAAGGTGTGGTTCTCGGCACCAGCGATGGTGATGGCTTGATGGAAGCGCACCGGGCTGCGCAGGTTGGCGGCCCAGTAGTCAGCGTCCAACAGTGGTGCGGGACCATCGCAAGTCGTGGTGATCATCGGGATGCTCGGCGGTTTGGGCGCCAAATCGGATAGCGCCGAACGCAATTGAGGTAGCACCGGGTCGATGATCGGGTGGTGGGAGGCCACGTCGACCTCGACGCGCCGGGCCAGCAGGTTTTGGGCGGCCACCGCCGCGATGACCGCGTCCACCTGCTCGGGTGGGCCTGCGATCACCGATTGGCGCGGTGAGGCGTGCACGGCCAGCGTCACCTGCGGGTAGTCGGCGATCAGCGCCTCGGCGGCCGGGGCGTCGAGTTCGAGCAGCGCCATCGCGCCTTGGCCGGACAACTGCGCCATCAGCTTGGAGCGGGTGGCGATCACCCGCAACCCCTCCGCAGGGGTCAGCGCCCCGGACACCACCGCGGCCGATACTTCGCCCATCGAGTGCCCGATCACCGCGTCGGGTGAGACGCCGTAGTGGCGCCACAGCGCGGTCAGGGCGAGCTGGATGGCCACCAGCACCGGCTGAATGTTGTCGATGCCGAT
>JBEKNM010000389.1:0-4823 GCA_049522835.1 Mycobacterium sp. | reverse complement strand
TCATAGGGTAGCTATTTAGCGTGGCTCACTGTCAGGGCGAGTGTCCAAACATTCACTAGAGACAGGTGAAGGACCATGAAACTGAGGCAACTAATCGGGGGCGTGACCATCGTCGGTGCTCTGGGCGCAGCGGCATTGGGTGTGGGCGCCGGTTCGGCCTACGCCGCCCCAGGACCGGGCGGGCCGGGCCCGGGCGGCCACGGCGCACCTGCGGCCCCGGGTGGTGACCACGGCGCACCCGCAGGCGCACCCGGCGGCAACCACGGCGCACCGGCGCCCGGAGACTTCCATGGCCCGGGCGGACCCGGCGGTCCTGCCGACTACCACGGCCCGGGCGGACCCGGTGGTCCCGGCGGACCCGGCGGGCCATGGCGTGGGGACGCACAGCGTGGCTACTTCAACGGGACCCCTTGGGGCAACGGTGCGGCACCCTGGGGATGGGGCGCGCCGCCACGGCCAGCGTGGGGCGGACCGCTCCCCCCGCCCGGTGGTCGCTGGGGAGGTGGCCCAATCAACTACTGGGGCTACCAGGAAACACCGTTCTGGAATCCCGGCTTCAATCAGTGGGGCTTTAACTTCTTCGGAGTGTGGATCCCGCTGTAAAGAGGCAGCTGTCACGTCGCCCGCCTCGCCGCTCGGCGAGGCGGGCGTCGTGCATTTCACGCAAGGCCGCGGGCCTTTGCATCCAAATTGCCGTCATGGCTGCGATGACAGGCGTCGGACACTACGAACTCAGCCATAGCCGGTGTCTACCCAAAAGCGTGGACGGCACCGCCGATTCATACCGCACGCAGCGCTTTCGGGCCTGCCGGCTGCACGGGATGAGACCGACGTGTGACCTGCGCCATGTCCGATTTGCCCCCGCTTTCAACACCGCCGGCGTTAGGCTGCTATCGGCATCTTTCGGATCGACATCGGAGGCGTTCTGATCGATCGCTCATCGGGGGGAAGCGCGACGTGATCATCGGAAACGCCGAGGTGGTGTTGCCGGTTGCGGCACTCAGTCGAGTGGATGCAACCGATGACGACGACCTGCCCCAGGTCCTCGTTGACACCGTCACCGACCTCTTGGGCACGCCCCGGGCACGCGGGTGGATTCATGTCTGCTTGGCGGCGTTGTTCGTCGTGGCCGGCGCGGCCTTGGTGCCGGTCGCCTGGATCGCCACGTCACCGAAGGCTGGTTGGGCCACGCTGATTTACACCGCGACCATTGTCGCGATGTTCAGCGGCAGCGCGATCTACCACCGAGTGCAATGGCGCTCCGAAAACGCCATGAAGTGGATGAAGCGTGCCGACCACTCGCTGATATTCGTGTTCATCGCCGGTTGCTACACCCCGATCGCGCTCTTGGCGATGCCGAAGTCCACCGGGACGCTAGTCCTCGCGGTCGTCTACACCGGAGCGGTCGCCGGTATCGCCCTCAAAATGCTATGGCCATCGGCCCCCAGAGCGGTCGGCTTGCCCCTGTATCTACTAATCGGCTATGTGGCAATATTTTTCGCCGGGACGCTCCTGGCCGGCGCGGGCGTCGTCGTCGTGGTGCTACTCATCGCCGGAGGTGTGCTCTACAACGTCGGTGCAGTCCTATACGCGTTTAGGTGGCCCAACCCGTGGCCGCGGACGTTTGGCTATCACGAGTTTTTTCACGCATTCACCGCGGCCGCGGCGATCTGCCACTACATCGCTATCTGGCTCTTGATCGCCTAACGGGGCAATTCTCCGGAATGGCTTGTATGTGCTTTTCGCTAGCGATCTTTCAGGCTGCCGATGCCAAGTGACCCGGATGACAGGCCTTGGCGGCCGGACCGCTCTGCCTGCCGCACGTAGGCAGCCGGATCACGGTCCACGGGCCGGATGCCCGCAAAATGCCGCGCCTCGAAAGCCACGAAGGCGACGGCTAAATCGTGGCGCAGCTGGAGCCCGACTTCCCGGCGAAAGTCGGTGAGGCCCTCGCGTTCCTCCTCGGCCATATGGTCGCCATTGGCCACGTTCACCGCGGCGACCGCCTCATACCACCCGTTACTCCCCGGCTTGTGGCCCGCGACCGCGGCGATGGTGTCCCGGATTTCGTTGTGATCGCCGATGGCATCAAGCGTCTCCTCCTCGGCGCTGCCGATGCCGCCGGCGCGCTGGCCAGCGCGAAGCAGCTCAGGGTAGAAGATCTGCTCCTCGGCTGCGGCATGCAGTTCCAGGAATACCGACAGCCTTGTCCACAGGTCGCCCAGGGTGCCGGTGTCGGCCCGGTCGACCTGCTCCAGGATGGCGAAGCGTCGGCGCTGTTCGTGGTGGTCTTCGAGGATCAGTTGGGTGATGTCCAACTCGCCTCCAACGCAGAAACTTCCAGGCATCTGTCCTGACGGATCCTACGCCGGCGCGCGCCCGCTTTTACCGCTGCGCCTTGCGTCCTGCGCGCTCCTGCCCCTGGGTAGCTCCAAGATGCAGTCGCATGACTACACCTTGGATGCGATGGAGTGTGACGCTTACATGAGCCAACCCCCGCGGCCGCCGAAAGACGCGCCCAACATCGTGGTAATCCTGCTCGACGACCTCGGATTTGCCCAATTCGGTTGCTACGGTTCGGATATCTCGACACCGGCGATCGACCGTCTGGCCGCCGGAGGCCTGCGATACAACCGGTTTCATGTGACCGCCCGGTGTTCGCCCACGCGGGCAGCGGTGCTGACATGTATATAGAGGGTGTCCGATGCATCGGACCAATGCCACCGCGCAGATTCACCTCTACGGCAACGCCGCGACCAACGGGCAGACGGGGCCCGTCGTTGATATCCACCAGCCCGAAAGGAACCCCCTATGACCGCATCACAAGGCACGACCACTTCACCCGGCGTGGAGATCGGGGTCGGGCTCGATCGGGGCCTCGGGTTGTCCTGGGATGAGTACCGCGAGCTTGGCAGGAATGCCGCTCGCCTGGGTTACCGAAGCGCCTGGACCAACGCCGGCATTGGGAGCGACGCGATGCATGTCTGCGCCCAGTGGTCCGTCGCGAGCGCGGACGTGTTGCCCGGCGGCATCGGGACTGGCGTCTCGGTTATCCCGATCGGCTACTGGTCGGTGGCGTCGATGGCGTCCTGCGCGGCGACTGTCGGCGATATCAGTGGCGGCAAGTTCGTTCTCGGAGTGGGGTCAGGCGCTCTCCACGTCCCGGCTTTCCGGCGGTCGCTTGGCCTGGACGACAGGCTGCGGCCGATCGGCACGATGCGCGAGTGGCTGGTGACGCTGCGTGCCCTGCTGGCCGGTGAGACGGTGGAGCACGAGGGCGAGGCGATCACGCTGCGCGGCATCAATCTCGGATCGAAGCCGCCGAGGGTGCCCGTAGTGCTGGGGGCCCTTGGACCGAAAATGCTGGCCCTGGCGGGTGAGGCGTCCGACGGTGCCGCCCTCAACTGGTGTACGCCCGAGCAGATCGCTGCCAGCCGCGAGAACGTGGCGAACGGTGCGCTCAAGGCGGGCCGTGCCCCCAACGAGGTCGCCATGATCGAGTACATCCGCATCTGCGTGGACGACGACGAGGACACCGCCCGACGCGCCTTCACCAAGGCGCTGATGGGCTACGCGCTGGCCTGGCCCGGCACGAACAAGGCGCTGGGATACCGCGGACATTTCGGGCGGATGGGCTTCGACGAGGCGCTGACTGAACTAGAGGAGCGCCGCGACCGCGGCGCCTCCGAGGATGAGTTGATCGACGCGTTCCCCTTGGATCTCGCGAGGCTGGTGGGGTACTTCGGGTCGGCGTCCGGCGCTGCAGCCGCCTTCCGTCATCTCGCAGAGGGGCTGGACACCGCCATCTTGCGGGTGGTGGCCGCCCGGCCGGGGCTGGAGTCCATCGCCGCTGTTATGGAAGCGTGCCAGCCGTCCAAGCTCCCTGCCTGAGCCCGGCGCCGAGGACGACTGGCTCGATGAGGCCGCAGCAAGCTGATCCTGCCAGCGGTAGCTGTCGCCGCCGCCCATGTCGGAGAGGCGCTCTGCGGCAACGACATTGACTGAGGATGGTCGCCTTCGGTGCAACCGCAACGTCATCGAACGCGGTTTCAACGATCCACCCAACCGGTGGCGGGCCCCGACCGCCGTACGATCGGAAGGATGACTGCCCCAACACCACCGCGGCCGTGGCCGGCTCTGACCCGGCGCCGCATACTGCTCGGCACCACAGTGCTCGGCGCGCTCGCCGGGTTTGGCTCATTGCGTGACTCCATCGCGGCCGCTGCGCCGGGCATTTCGACCGATACATTCGAGGTCAGCCATAGTGACGCCGAGTGGCGGCAGCTTCTGACCCCACAGCAGTACGCCGTGCTTCGCACGGCGGCCACCGAGACGCCCTACAGCAGCCCGCTCAACGATGAGCACCGGCCCGGGACCTTCGGATGTGCGGGCTGTGCACTGGACCTGTTCTCGTCAACCACCAAGTTCGACAGCGGCACCGGCTGGCCGAGCTTCTGGAAAGCCCTGGACAACGCCGTACTCGAGCAGCCAGACAACAGCCAGGGCATGACCCGCACCGAGGTGCTCTGCCGCCGCTGCGGCGGGCACCTCGGCCACGTCTTCAACGATGGCCCCCAACCGACCGGCCTGCGCTACTGCATGAACGGGGTGGCAATGAACTTCCGACCGACCTAGCGGCCCTTCCATCCATAAGGTCCACATAGCGTCTATCGGTCTCTGATACTTGCTGGCACGTGTGGCGTGTCGCGGGTATCGGGGATCGGTTGTGCAGAGGTGCTTTCCATGGGCGTGGTGGGCTGGTCTCTGTCCCACACGGACGCTGTGCGTGCAGGAGTGGTCGGTTGGGGCCTGTTGGTTGCCGT
>JBEKNM010000388.1:0-4833 GCA_049522835.1 Mycobacterium sp. | reverse complement strand
TGCTGGCGTGCATCGTGCTGCGCGGCCTGGCGACCCTGCGGGTGCCCTGGGGCAATATGTACGAGTTCATCAACCTGACCTGCTTTAGCGGGCTGGTCGCCGGCGCGATCGTGTTGCGCCGCCCGCAGTATCGCGCGCTGTGGGTTTTTCTGCTGGTGCCGGTGCTGATCCTGCTCACGGTTTCCGGGCGCTGGCTCTACGCCAATGCGGCACCGGTGATGCCTGCGCTGCAGTCCTACTGGCTGCCGATCCACGTATCGGTGGTCAGCCTCGGTTCTGGGGTGTTCCTGGTAGCCGGTATCGCGAGCATCCTGTTCTTGCTGCGCACGTCGCGGCTGGGGGACCCCGACACACCAGGCGCATTGGCGCGCGTGGTCCAGCGGTTCCCCGATGCGCAGACCCTGGACCGCATCGCTTACCGAACCACGATCTTTGCGTTTCCGGTGTTCGGTTTCGGGGTGATTTTCGGTGCTATCTGGGCCGAGGAGGCCTGGGGCAGGTACTGGGGCTGGGACCCGAAGGAAACGGTGTCGTTCGTCGCGTGGGTTGTGTACGCGACGTATCTGCACGCCCGATCGACCGCGGGATGGCGGGACAGGAAGGCGGCGTGGATCAACGTCATGGGATTCGTGGCCATGGTCTTCAATTTGTTTTTCGTTAATCTGGTGACTGTGGGTCTGCATTCATATGCGGGCGTGGGCTAACAGCTAGCCAACCAACCCGAGTACTGCAAACAAGGGGGAACTGCACGTGTCCGACCATCCAACGACGGGCGTGGGGCCGCCCAATCATCCGACCACCGAGTTGCCAATCCAGGCGCCCCACCAACACTCCGGCGAACCTCCTGCAGATTCCGGCGGAGACACAAGCACCCGAGCCTTCGCCGGATTCCGCACAGAGCGGCGGGTCTCCCCACCTGACAGGCCGGCCGCGGCGCCTCCGAGAGCCGCCGCACCGCCTGCCGCGATGCCGCCCTGGGATCCCACCCCGGTTACCGGCATCCCGCAGGTCGACCCGACGGCTTTCGGCGGCTATTACGCGCGCCCGGACGCGCCGCCGGCGTACCACCGCGAGCGCGTGCCACACACCCCGTACCCAGAGCTGTCCACCAGCATGCTGTTGCGACCGGTCAAGCCGCCGCCATCGGAGGGCTGGCGCCGGTTGCTTTATGTGCTGTCCGGTCGGCTGATCAATCTGGGGGAGAGCCCCCGGGCCGCGCGTTACAACAACCTGGTGGCCCAGGTGAATCAGCCGCTACGCGGTTGCTACCGGATCGCGACGCTGTCACTGAAGGGCGGCGTCGGCAAAACCACGATCACGGCGACCTTGGGATCCATCTTCGCCGCCCTCCGCGGCGATCGGGTGCTGGCTGTGGATGCCAGCCCCGACCGCGGCACCCTGAGTCAGAAGGTCCCGTTGGAGACGGTATCCAGTGTGCGGCAGCTGCTGAATGACGCCGGAACCATCGAGCGCTACAGCGACGTCCGCCGCTACACCTCGCAGGGCCCAACCGGAATGGAAGTGCTGGCATCGGAAAGCGATCCGGCGGTGTCGGATGCATTCAGCGCCGACGACTACGCCCGCACCCTGGACGTCCTGGAGCGCTTCTACGGCCTGGTGCTCACCGACTGCGGCACCGGATTGCTGCACTCGGCGATGTCGTCGGTGCTGGACAAGGCCGACGTTCTGCTCGTGGTCAGCTCGGGATCCATCGATGGAGCGCGCAGTGCTTCGGCGACGCTGGATTGGCTGGACGCGCACGGCCACGAAGACTTGGTGCGCAATTCGATCGCGGTCGTCAACGCGGTGCGCCCACGAACAGGCAAGGTCGACATGAACAAGGTGGTCGATCACTTCTCCCGGCGTTGCCGCGCGGTGCGGCTGGTGCCTTACGACCCCCATCTCGAGGACGGTGCCGAGATCAGCCTGGATCAATTGCGGCGGCCGACTCGCGACGCGCTGACCGAGCTGGCAGCCGTTGTTGCCGATGGATTCCCCCGCGACCAGCGGCCCGACTTCGCCTAGTGGGGTTCGCCTAGTGGGGTTTGTCCCCGTGTCCTAACCGCCGCAGGAAGTCTGGATCGTCGTCGGGTCCGACGACCCGAGTCTTCGCGCGGCTGGTTTGTGACCGCGCCGCACGCCAGCCAACATAGATCAGCGTCCCCAAAACCAGGATGAGCAGCAGGTAGAGCACTCAACACCTCCTTTGGGCGAATATACCCGCGCCGTAGGCTCAACCTGTGTCAGAAGGGCATTCAGAAGGGCATAGCGACAGCACCGGGGATCGCCGGGACCGGATATTCGTCGACGTTTTGCTTTACGCGGCGGCCCGGTTGCTGCTGGTGGCCGTGCTCACCGGAGCGATCTACGGGGTGGCGCGATTGCTCGGGGTCACTCAGTTCCCCATCGTTGTTGCCGTTTTGTTCGCATTGATCATCGGGATGCCGCTGGGTATCTGGCTGTTCACGCCGTTGCGCCGGCGCGCGACCGCCGGGCTGGCGATCGCCGGCGAGCGCCGGCGCCGGGAACGCGAAAATCTGCAGGCCCGGTTGCGCGGTGAGTCCCCAACCGAAGAGCGGCCTGACGCGGATTAACCGCTTTGTTGCCGGCTCTCCGCCGAGAGTCTGTGCTCACGGCGGTGGATCGCGCTCTGCGCGCAAACTCAAAGCTGCTGGCTAGCCAGCGTCAACGCCAGTGTCACCGCGATCGCCCAGACCACCATCGCCAGCCCAGTGTCACGTAGCACCGGAATCAGGTCGGGCCCGAGGCGGCCGGATCGCACCGGCGCCACGGCGCGCAGGGCCAGCGGCGTGGCTACCAGACCCACGGCGCACCAGGGTGTTGCCGCCGTCAGCACCAGTGTCAGTGCTGCGGCGGTCGTCAGCAGTGCCTGGTACAGGACCCGGGTGCGCGCGTCGCCCAGGCGCACCGCCAGCACCAGCCCCACCCAGTCCACCCGTAACGCCTGCGTGTACTGGGTGCCGAGGACGGCGACCAGGCCGAAGAAGACGAACACCGCGAGTTCGCCAAAACCCGCATAGCCGTAAGGCCTCGACCCGCCGGTGTACAGCCAGGCACCGGCAAGGCAGGCAGCGCCGACCACGATGAGCCACGGCGCGGTGAGCAACGCCAGCGTCAACCCGGCCACCGCGCCGACCGCCAGCCCCACCAGCGCGGCGGTCAGCACCGATCGCGGGGTCGCCAGTCGCGAACCGACCAACCGAAGCGGGCCGGCCCGGGCGTCGTCGGTGCCACGGATGCCGTCGGAGTAGTCATTGGCGTAGTTGACGCCGATGATCAGTGCGAGCGCGACAGCCAACGCGAGCAGCGCCTTCCACCACACGGCGGAGTGCAACCATGCGGCAGCGCCGGTGCCCGCGACGACCGGCGCCACCGCGTTTGGCAGCGTGCGCGGCCGCGCACCGGAGATCCACTGCGCGAAGGTGGCCATCAGGGCCATCCTGCCGTTGCCGCGTACACGCGATCAATCGGGGTGCATGCACGACAATGAGCGGATGCTTGGAGTGATCGGCGGCAGCGGGTTCTACACCTTCTTCGGGTCGGACGTTCGCGAGGTCAACATCGACACCCCCTACGGCCAGCCCAGCGCTCCCATCACGGTAGGCAGCATCGGTCAGCACGAAGTCGCCTTCCTGCCCCGCCACGGCGCCAGACACGAATATTCGGCACACACCGTGCCGTACCGGGCCAACATGTGGGCGCTGCGCAAGGTCGGCGTGCGGCGAGTTTTCGCGCCGTGCGCGGTCGGCAGCCTCAACCCCGAACTGGGTCCAGGTGTCGTCGTGGTGCCCGACCAGCTGGTCGACCGCACCAACGGACGCGCGGACACCTATTTCGACTCAGGCGCTGTCCACGTCGGCTTCGCCGATCCGTATTGCCCGACCCTGCGGGCCGCGGCCAGCGGCCTGCCCGGCGTGATCGACGGCGGCACCATGGTGGTGATCCAAGGGCCACGGTTCTCCACCCGGGCCGAAAGTCGGTGGTTCGCCTCGGCCGGGTTCAGTCTGGTCAACATGACCGGCTATCCAGAGGCGGTGCTCGCACGAGAACTCGAAATATGTTATGCAGCAATCGCTTTGGTAACCGATCTGGACGCCGGCGTCACGGCCGGCGAGGGCGTGAAGGCTGTTGACGTGTTCGCCCAATTCGAAAAGAACATGGAGCTGTTCAAGAAGCTGGTGCGCGAGGCGATCGATCGGGTCGCCGTCGACCGCACGTGTACGCACTGCCTGCCGCACACCGGCGTCACGTTGCCGATCCAGTTGCCGTGAGGAGGTGCAGGGTTTCCGGTAGCCGGTTTATGGCGAGTCCTGAGGCGGCCGGTAGATTTTGGGCTTCGCGATAGGTATCTGCCGCGTGACCGAGTCGTCGCCGCGGAAGATGCGCGGCGCCCGGGCCGACGGCGGTATCACGGTGGTCGGCGACTCCCTGAATGTGCCTGTCGCGCCGGCCGCGCCTGTTGGGATACGGGTGGTCGCCGCGGCCGACGGCGGGGGAGTGGGGCCGACCCTGATGCGGGTCGTCGCCGCGGCTGCGCCCGTCGGGACACGAGGCTTTGCATCGCGGGCTTGCGCAGCACGGCGCTGCTGCCGACGGAGACGTCGCCCGGCGAGATGACCCGTGATGATGGCGGCGGCGAGGATGCCGAGGGCCAGCCCACACAGCACAACATCGAAGGTGCTGGTGATCTGCTGGGCGAGATCGTTTCCGTAAACCGGGTTGTTCCACCCTCCGCCGTCCGGGGGTTCTTGGAATCGCGGAGCCAGCACGACGCCCACCACCACGCGAGCGATGCTGAGCGTCACGACAAGA
>JBEKNM010000387.1:0-4834 GCA_049522835.1 Mycobacterium sp. | reverse complement strand
CATGGCATGCATGGTCTCGATGTCGCTCAGACGACTGGTCGCGAACTCAAGCGGTCCGCCTGCGCTCGCGATGACGGCCCGCAGCCCGCCGTTGTGCAGCACCGTCACCCCGGTGTCGCCGTTGTAGAGTCCCAGGCCATAATCGTTGGCCATCACCAGCACTGGGCGCCCGGTGTACCAGTCCGACCAAATCGGCTCGCCTGTCGCTTCGGTCAGCCACCGCTCGACCTGGCGGTTCCAATGCCGGACCCCATAGGGTCCGCGGCGGTGCGCGCACAGCAGCCGGTGCTCATCGAGTGTCGCCAGCGCGGCCGGCGCATCACCCAGGACGGCGGCCTGTCGTAGTCGAAGGGCTCGGGGCACAACAACCTTGCGTAGCTGCTCGGTCGGGTCGTCGGCGTTGATCCACTCAATGTGATCGTCTGCCGCTCGCAGCGCCTCGATGACTTGGTCGGCGTCGCCGACCCGGATCGCCGACGCCAACTCGCCGATCGATGCGCCGAATCGATGTGAGGTCTTCAGCGCCGCCACCCGCGCCTCGTCACGCGCGCCGAGTCCGTCGACCAGGTCGGCCAACACCGCGCCTGCCTCCACCGATGCCAACTGGTCGGGGTCGCCAACGAGCAGTAGGCGCGACTCCGGGCGCACCGCCTCCAACAGCCGGGCCATCATCGTCAGCGACACCATCGACGTCTCGTCGACGACGATCACATCGTGCGGCAACCGGTTGCCGCGGTGATGACGAAACCGCGACGAGGTGTCCGGGCGGCTCCCCAACAGCCGATGCAATGTGGTCGCCTGCAGCCCCGAGAGCCGTTGACGGTCAGCAGCGTCCAGCTTGTCAATCTCTAGTTGCACCGCCTCTTGTAGCCTGACCGCGGCCTTCCCGGTCGGCGCCGCCAGCGCGATGCGCAGCCGCGCCTTGCCGGCCAGTTCGGCCTGTTCGGCGTACAGCGCCAACAGCCGCGCGACCGTTGTCGTCTTGCCGGTCCCCGGCCCGCCGGTGAGAACCGTCAAACCCTGCGACAGTGCGACTCCCGCGGCTGCACGTTGTTCCTCGTACCCGGGCGGAAACAACCGGCCTATGTCGGGAGCCGCCGTCGGTGCTCGTGGCGTGAGCAGGGCCAAGAGATCGTCTGCGACCTGCTGCTCCTCGCGCCAATATCGGTCCAGATACAGCAGATTGTCGTCATAGACCCGCAGCACCGGCGGCGACCCGAGCAGTGGGCTGGCCCGCACCGCCGCCAACCATTCATCCGCCGCTGGCCAGGGCAGCCCAGCAGTGTCGACCGGCGCTTCGACCGACCGCAGGTCCAGGCACACCGATCCGCCCCGCAACGCGCGCACCAGCAACGCGACAGCCAGCACGACTTGCGAATCGGACTCACCGGCCATCGCCGAAAGGCGCTGGGCGACGTGCACATCCGCTGAATCGACGACGCCGGCCTCGTTGAATGTCCGCAGCAGCCCGGCAGCACTGGCAGCGTGGCGCCAGCCCGCCGGGTCGAGAACCTCGACCGTCATGCGGCCGCGCTCCCCGAGTCGAGGGCGTTCGACAACGCGATCACCAGCGCAGCCGGTGGTTCCCAGCTGAACACCCCGGCCGGATGGCCGTCGACCACCGGAGTCTCCGGCCCACACATCCCGCGCACGAACAGATACAGCACGCCACCCAAATGTCTGGCCGGATCGTAGCCCGGTTGCCGCCATCGCAAGAACCGGTGCAGCACGACGCTGTACAGCAATGCCTGCAGCGGATAATCCGAGTGCAGCATCGCCTCGACCAGTCGCGGCCGGTCGTAGTCGGCAGCGGTCAACGGCCGATCCGGATCGCCCAGCCAGTTGGTCTTGTAGTCGACGACCAGATAGCGGTGCCCCGGCCCGTCTGGAATCCGCAGCACGGCGTCGACCGAACCACAGAGGTACCCGCGCAATGGCTCTCGACCAAGCGCGTCACGGATCAACCGGTCGGCATACGGCGTCAGCGGATCCTGCGCCGGAAGGTGCGATCGCAACAACGCTCCGACGTCCGCCAGTCGAATATCCGGTGCGGCGGCCCGAAGATCGCCACCGGCCAGCGGAAACTCGAAGTCCAACTCCCGCAGTCGGTCCCGCAGTCCGACCTGGCGCAGCGTCAAACCGTCGGCCAGTGGACCCAGCGGGGTGTCGTGCATCGGGACCATCGCTGCGGCCAATTCAGCAGGGGGCACATCGACCGGCCACCACGCGGAATGCACGCGGATCTGCGCTTCGAGCTCGCCGACGAGATCGGCAGCGAACGGGTCGGTCGTCTCCAGCACCGCGTGTACCAGTGTGCCGAATTTCGCGCCTGCCGGCAGCTCGGCCATCGGCGACGGCATGTCGGACCCGGATGCCGGCTCTGTTAAGGGAATTTCGCCGACTTCGTCATCCAGCTCGGCGACTTCCGGTTCACTGCTCACACCCGTAGTTGCTGAGTTTTGTGAGTCTTCGGAGACCCTGATCAGACCGGAGTACGAGGTGCGTCGCCACGCCGTGTCGATGGCGCGATGGAAATGGCGCGTGTCGAGTTCGGACGGCGGCGCGTGGCCGTCAAGGCGCGGGGCCGGGCAGATCACCGATTCCTCCAGCACTGGTCCGCCTGCAACCTCCCATTCCCGAAGGCGAGCCCAAGCATCATCGTCGTTGATCTTCGGAGGCGTACAGCGGTCGGGGACCACCGCCTGGCCGGGTGAGCGTCCCCGCAGCAGCCGCGACAGCCCGCCGTTAGGTTCATCGTGTGCCGGTGACCACCAGGCCACCACTTGCGACCGGGCCCGCGTCAGCGCAACGTAAGCCAGCCGAGTGTCGTCGCCGGCGGCCTCTTTGCTGCCCAGTTTCTCGACGGTGTTGAAGTCGGGACTGTCCTTGCCGCCGATGTGCAGACAGCGCACCCCCTCATCGTGGAACAGCACCAGATCGCGCTCCTGGATGTTGCGGTTGAACGCGAACGGCAGGTACACGATGGGGTATTGGAGGCCCTTGCTCACCCACACCGTCATGATCTGCACGGCGGCGGCATCGCTGTCGAGCCGCCGGTTGCGTTCTGTTGCACCGCCCCGTTCTTCGCGTTGTCCGCGCAGCCAGTCGCGCAGCGCCGGCAAGGTGCAGTGCTCGCGGTGCGCGGTCTGCTGCAACAGCTGCGTCATGTGTGCCAAGTCGGTCATGTGCCGCTCGCCGTCCTGCCACGACAGCACGCGGTTACTCATGCCGGTCAACTGTGCGGCCTCGAAGATCGCGGCCACCCCGCGTTCCCGGGCGTGGCCCGCCCACTCCCGCAATGTCTCGGCGACGCGATCGGTCAGCGCATCGCCTTCCGCGACAAGGGTTTCGGCCGTCTCGCCGAAGAACATCGTGGCCGCGGCGGCTCGCACCACACCGGGGCGGTGCGGCTGGTCGAACGCTTCCAGCAGTGACAGCCAGTCGTCGGCGGCCTCCGAGCTGAACACGTCCGAGTCGCCGGTATACACCGCGGGGATCCCCGCGTCGGCCAGCGCGCGGTCGCAGACCCGGGCGTCCTTGTGTGTTTCGACGATCACCGCGATGTCACGAGCCTCGAGCTGTTTACCGTCGAACGTCGCACCGCTGGCCAGCAGTGCACCGATGTCGGAGGCGAGGTCGCGGCCGATGTGCTCCCGCAGGTCGCCGATCGGCAGATTCTGTATCCCGCTGCGGCCCAGAGTTGCTCGGCGTACCACCCGCAGCCGAAATGGATCGTTGTGCGGCGCTCCGGTAAGCCGGTGACCCTGGTGATGCGCTTCGACGTCGTGAACGACGATCGCGGGATCGCCGAGTTCGGCACCTCGCAGCACAGCTTGCAGTCGCTCGACGAGAGCGGCGTCGCTGCGCCAGTTCGTGCCCAATGTCCGCTTGTCGCCTGCTGTGTCAGCCGCACGAAGGTAGGTGACGATGTCGCCGCCGCGGAACGCATAAATCGCCTGTTTCGGGTCGCCGATGAGAATCAGTGTGGATTGCCCGCTGAATGCGCTGTCGATCACCTGCCACTGCACCGGATCGGTGTCTTGAAATTCGTCGACCATGACGATGGGCCAGCGTCGATGCATCCGCACCCGGGCGGGGGAGTCGTGGGCAACCAGCGCGGCGGCCAGGCGACTGAGCAGGTCGTCGTAGCCGAGGATGCCCCGGCGCCGCTTGCGTGTTTCCAACTCGGCGAGAACGCCTTCCGCGAAGTCGATGCAGACTGCGGCCCGTGAGCCCGGCTGCGGATCGCGTGGACGCAGTTCTGCCGACGGGTTCTTGACCACCTCGCGGGCGATTCGCAACGCGTCGCGGTAATTCAGCACGGGATCGTCGCGCTCCCGCCCGAAGTGGGCCAGGTAGAGATCGTCCACGATCTCGGTGACCACCTCGTTGAGATCTTCGACCAGCGTGACGCCCGCGTCGGTGTCGCCTGCCACGCCCAGCGATTTCAGCACCAGCTGGCAGAACTGATGCGTGGTGGCGATCGTGGCCGCGTCGAAGCCTGCCAGCGCATCACGCAGGCGCTGCTGTCGTTCGTCGCGCTCGGCGGCCGTGCCGTCGGTCAGGCGTGCCACCAACTCGTTGTCGCCGACCTTCGAGGAGTCGAAAGCGACTAGTGCGTCGGCGAGTTGGCAACGGACACGTTCGCGCAGTTCTTGGCTGGCCGCCCGTCCGAACGTGATGAGCAACATCTGGTCGAGCGTCGCCCGGCCGTCGGCGACGTAGCGAGTCACCAGGCCCGCCAGCGCGAACGTCTTGCCGGTTCCGGCGCTGGCTTCCAGCACCGTGGTGGAGCGATCAGGCGGCAAAGGCCCCAAAAGATCGAAGCGGTCCA
>JBEKNM010000386.1:0-4844 GCA_049522835.1 Mycobacterium sp. | reverse complement strand
GCACTTCTGGTCCGCCGTGATGCTTTGGGAGGCTCAGTGGACGTCCTACTCGGGGTATCGATGGATTCCACAAAAATCCGTATGGTGCTGGTTGAAGGCGAAAACGCCGACGGGGCCACAGTCGACGAAGACAACTTCCACACCAACACCCCTGACCCGGACAACCCGACCACCTCTGGCACCGGCAGTCAGGTGCTGTCGGCCATCCTGGGCACCCGAGAAGGCGCTGCCGAGGGTGGGTACGCGCTGGCATCGACCGGGGTGGTGTGGAGCGACCCCATCGAGGCCGCCGCGCTGCGCGACGCGCTGGCCGCCCACAAGGTCGAGAACGTCATGCTGGTGTCGGCGTTTGTCGCGGCGGCCGCGTTGGCCCAAGCTGTCGGGCACGAAACTGGTTGCGGCCGCATCGCGATGCTGCTCGTTGAGCCGGACAGCGCGACCTTGGGCATCGTCGACTCCGACGACGGGTCCGTCACTGTGGTGTCCACGGAACTGCTGGACTTTTCCCGGCTCGCCGGCGAGCTTGCAGCCGGCCTTGACGCCGACACTGTTGCCCACTTGGCTGACATGGTCACGAGCTGTGACACGGTTCAGACGCGTCCCGAGAACCTCTTCGTCGTCGGCCACGGCATCGACATTGCCCGGCTCAAGCCGGCGCTGGAGGCCATGACTCCGCTTAGGGTGAGCACACCTGAGGACCCGGAGACGGCGCTGGCCCGAGGGGCGGCGCTGGCGTCAGCGAAGGCGCCATTGTTCACCTCAACCATTGCCGCACTGGCTTACTCGCAAGACCCTGGTACCGACAGGGTGGACCGATATCTCATCATCCCCGACGTCTCAGACGTCGGGTCCGAGCCGGTCGCATACAGCCTTGTTCTCGACCCGGACACGGTTACCGAGTCGGACACCGAAACCGATGCCCATACCGAAATCGTCCTGATGGACTCAGCAGTTGACGGTGGTCCAGACAAGACCCGGCGGCCCCGCAGTCCCCTATTGCTCGTCGGCAGCACGCTGGCCGCACTGATCGTCATCGCGCTGGTAGCACTGGAGCTCGCGTTGGCGGTCAATATCCGCACCACCGTCGCGTTGCAACCCGGTCCGCAACAGAATCTCATCGTCCCGACCGAGGCGCCCGCACCTGCGCCAACGGTGCGGGCGGCTATCCCGGCTGCCCAGCGCGTGCCCAGCGTGCCCAATCGTGTTGTTGCGGCGCCGGCCATACCAGCGGCTGCGGCGCCCGTTCCAGCAGCCAGGCCGGCCATACCAGCGCCGGCGGCACGCGTTCCAGCCGCCGTGCCGGCACCGTTGCCTGCGCCCGCGGATCCATTGCCCGTTCTGTTTCCGTTCTCTGCCGTCGGCGCTATTCCGGCGGCTCCGCCGCCCGTTGTCGCGCCGCCTGTTTCGGCTGAGTTTTTCCCGAACCTGCTACTGACTGCGACCCCGCCGGCACAAGTACCGGCGCCCGCGGCCGCGGTCCAGGTGCCGGCGCCCCCGGCTGCGGTCCAGGTGCCGCTGCCGGCGGCGCCCAAAGCACCCGTGCAACTACCGGCGCCGCAGGTCCAGCTCCCAAAGCCCCAGGTGCCGCTGCCGGCGGCGCCCAAAGCACCCGTGCAACTACCTGCACCGCAGGTCCAGCTCCCAAAGCCGCAGATGCCGCTGCCGGCGGCGCCCAAAGCACCCGTGCAACTACCTGCACCGCAGGTTCAGGCGCCGAAGCCACCGGTGCCGGCCGCACCCGCACCAGCGCTGCAACTACCGGCGCTTCAGTTGCCACTGCCTAAGGCACCCACCGCCCCCGGCGCACCAGCGGCTCCGCGCTAACGTCGATCTCGATCCAAGCCGCTACACCGATAAAAGCCGATAAAGCCCGATCAGGCCGACCACCACGATCGTGCCGCGCAATGCATTCGGAGACAGCCGACGCCCATAGCGCGCCCCGACCATTCCCCCGACCAGCGATCCCGCCGCGATAATCCCGGCAACCGGCCAGCTGATCCGATCGAAGGCCACCAGCGTATAAGCAACCGCTGCAACAACATTCACCACCAGCGTCATCAGGTTCTTCGCCGCGTTCATACGCTGCACCGACTCGGGCAGCAATGCACCCATCACGCCTACCAGCAGAATGCCCTGCGCGGCAGTGAAGTAGCCGCCGTAAACGCCGACAGCAAACGTACCGAGCACCAGCACAACCATCCGCGCCGGCGTGACGTGTTCGGGCGACCGGCCCTGTGCCTCGGCACGCCGGCGCGCCCACGATTGAATCCCCGGCCCAGCCACCACCAGCACCAGCGCCAACACCAACAGCACCGGCACGACCTTGATGAACACGTTCTCGGGCAGATGCAGGAGCAGGTAGGCCCCCAGCACGGCGCCTACCAGCGATGCCGGGATCTGCCACCGCAACCGAT
This sequence comes from Mycobacterium sp., assembly GCA_049522835.1. Classification (GTDB taxonomy): domain Bacteria; phylum Actinomycetota; class Actinomycetes; order Mycobacteriales; family Mycobacteriaceae; genus Mycobacterium. Next base: position 2,430 of record JBEKNM010000386.1, on the reverse strand, counting down.
CCCATTGACCGCTGAGGTCGGCGCGATATCCCCAGGTGCTCGATGCATTTCCGGCCACCAGTCCGACCGCGTTCGACATCGTCGACGTGACCGGTGGATAGCCGAGGGCGACGAGGGTGGGAAACGTTATCAGGGTGCCAGATCCGACGAGCGCATTGATCACGCCGGCAGCGAACCCGGCCAGGCCGATCACAGCCATCTGGGAAACCAGCACTGAAGGAACCTTAATCCGGTGTCGGGCTGCACCAACAACCGCGCAGCTAAGCGGCTTCCACTAGACGGGAGGCGCTTCGGGACCGCGATCGACACCGGTGCGCAGCTTGACCGACGCCGAATACGCAACCGTGCGGAACCGAAGCACAGGATCGTCTGAGGGTTCGATGCCGTCGGTCACGCGCATCGGGTCGAAGACGACGATGTCGTCACCGTGCTCGCGCGTGGTGTCCAGGCCGGTGATCTCGAGGCTTCCGACGCTGACTCTCTCGGTGCTACGCCAGGGCGCCGACGGATCGACGGTCGAGTCGTTCGGCCCGGCGATCTGGACGCCGAAGTCAAAGAGCACCGGGCCGCGCGTGAGGCGAGTGTTCAGCTCGTGCAGGAGAAAATCAGAACCCTTGTCCTTCACAGCCGGCCCCGACAGGAATTCTTCACCCGCAACCGGGCTCAGGTGGTATCGCACGAATCTGGCGCTGCCGTCGGCGGCGACCCAGCGGAAGGCGTGCAGCCCGTGGTACTCGACCGTGGCGTAGCTTGCCGGGACCCTGTTGGCGTCGCGCAGTACGGGCAGCGCGCCGAGCAGGCCGGGATGTGTGACCAGGTATTTGGCCATGCGCAGCGGCTTGGTCGGCCCCGGCCGCATCGCCTTGAGCAGATCGATGAATCCGTCCGGCGTGCTGGAGACGAACAGGCGGGCGGTCTGCGTCGACACGTCAGTGGTGGACCCGTCGGGCAGCGTTAACTTAATCGCCAGGCCGCGCACCCCTGGCAAGCCGTCACGCTGCGCTGGGTTACCTGATCCGTTGGAGAAGCGGAAGAGCGCCGGGACCGGCGAACCGTCGAGGTGCTTTGCGCGCGAAAGCCCGGCCGCGTTAGCGGTCGCGGTAAACCTGCCGCGGTACAGGGTGCCTTTCGCATGTAACGCCCGATAGCCGGGCTGCGCACCGCCGGCACCTCGGATCGCCTCGATCGCTTCGTCAGGTGTCACAGAACCGGCCATGTGCGAACCCTAGGGCATCAGTCGGGAAAGCCGAAGAGTGCAACCACTCCGTGATCGCGGCCGGCGGTGTAGCCACCGTCGACGGCAATGGCCTGACCGCTGACAAAGGAGGCGTCGGCAGACAGTAGGAAGGCCGCCATTGCCGCCACCTCCTCCGGCCGGCCGAGCCGTTGCAGGGCATGCTCCTTGGTGATGGAGGCCAGCGGACCTTCCATCCCCGCCAGACCGAAGACACTCTGAGCCATTGGCGTTTCGATGAAACCGGGGCAGATGGCGTTTGCCCGGATCCCGCTCGGTCCGTAGTCGAGCGCAATATTCTTAGTGAGCAGCACGACGCCACCCTTGGCGGCGTTGTACGAACTGCCGCCCGCGGTGCCCTCCAGGCCCTCGATGCTGGCGACGGTCACGATCGAGCCCCGTTCGCCGTCGACCCGCGGTTGCTCGATCATCCTGGCCAGCGCCGCCTTGGCCACCAGGAACGTACCGGTGAGGTTGATCCCGAGCACCCTGTCCCATTCGGCCCGGTCGAGCAGATGGACCGGGCCGCCCCCGGCAACGCCGGCCGCGTGGAAGACCCCGTCGAGGCGGTCGGGCACGGCGGCCATGACGGCGGCGATGGCGGCTTCGTCGCTTACGTCGGCCGTCACGAACCTGAAGTCGGGGCCGAGGTCGGGCGGGGAGGCCAGGTCGGCGCCGACGACGCTGCCGCCTTCGGCCAACAGGCGCCGCGCGGTGGCCAGGCCGATACCCGATGCCGCGCCCGTCACGACGAACGTGCGCGAACGGGCACGATCAGCGTCAACCATGCAGCAATGTTGACACACGGGGCCTGCTGATGATCAAGGCCGCCAGTGCCAGTCGATTTGTTCCTCGCGCCCGGGCACCGAGGCATCGAGGACCCGACAACCAACAGGCGACTACCGATAGCCCTCACCGGCAACGGACTCGGGGAACCACATCCCGTGCACCCTGCCGGGCAAGAACAGGGCTACCGGGCCGGGCAACCGTTACCCCGGCAATGGCCAACACTGGCCAACAAGAAAAGTAACTGTCGTACGGTAGGTCCGGTATGCCCGTCGGCTGGTCGGCCCCGGCGTTCGTCCTTCTGCCAGACTGAGCAAGACGACGAAAGGGCGACATGAGCGGCGAGTTCGAATCCGTCAGCACCGGCGTAGCCGCCCATATCGGCAACCACGCCGATGCCGTGCGGATAC
>JBEKNM010000385.1:0-4848 GCA_049522835.1 Mycobacterium sp. | reverse complement strand
GGGGTGGCGGCGTCGCGCACCAGGCCCAGGGCCCGCTCCCGCCGTTGCCGGGCCTGCGGGTCGGTGGCCAGCCGGCGCGCCCGCCCCACATGACCACCACTGACAGCGGCCGCCCAGTGCGCCGTCTCGGCGGCCAACCCGTCGCTCTCGATCAACACCTGCGCGATCGCCTCAGTCGACGGCGTCGCCAGCGCGACATGCCGACACCGGCTCCGTAGCGTGACCACGATGTCCTCGGGATCCACCGACGGCGCGCAAAGCAGGAACACCGTTAACGGCGGCGGTTCTTCGACAACCTTGAGCAGAGCGTTCGCGGCACCCTCAGTCAGCCGATCAGCGTCTTCGATCAGGACGATCTGGCGGTGTCCGGTGGTCGGGCGGCGCGACGCGATCTGCACGATGGCGCGCATCTCGTCCACGCCGATGGACAGGCCTTCGGGAATCACCCGCCGCACGTCGGCGTGAGTGCCCGCCATTGTCGTCGTGCACGCCCGGCAGCGCCCACAGCCAGGGCCGCCGGCATCAAAGTCCCCAGTGCACTGCAGCGCGGCCGCGAAGCACAATGCGGCAACCGAGCGCCCCGAACCTGGCGGACCGGTGATGAGCCAGGCATGTGTCATGGTCCCGTCGCGGGAATCATTGTGAGCGGGATCACCACGGGCGGCCCTGGCAGCGGCCAGCAATTCCGTCTCCACCGCTTCCTGGCCTACCAGGCGCGTAAACACCCCGGACATCACCGGCAACAGTAGCGACACCCGCCGACGGATACCTGGCCGGCACCATATCGCGACACTTCCGTTATCTTCGGGGGCCTTTTGCCAGGATGAAGCGACTTGCCGAGGCGCTTGTAGGTTTCCGACAAGTCCCCGTCGACCGATACGGTGGGTTGGTGGCTACCGCGGCAGCACTGCCCGGGCGAATTAATGCATTCGTCCGCTGGGTGGTCCGTACCCCGTGGCCGCTGTTCTCGCTGAGCATGCTGCAGGCCGACATCATCGGCGCCCTCTTCGTGCTCGGCTTTCTGCGCTACGGACTGCCACCCCAGGACCGAATTGAACTGCAGGATCTGCCGACTCTCAACTTGGTGATCTTCGGCATCTCGGCTGTCATTCTGGTGATCACCGGGTGGTTGGTGAACCTGCGATTGCTGCTACCGGTTTTCCGATGGCAGCGGCAGGACAACCTGCTCGCCGAGGCCGATCCGGCAGCCACTGAACTGGCACGTAGCCGAGCCTTGCGCATGCCCTTCTACCGCACGCTGACCGGCATGGTGTCCTGGTGCATCGGCGGGGTGGTGTTTATCGTCGCCAGTTGGTCGGTGGCCAGGTACGCAGCACCGGTCGTAACGGTCGCCACCGCCCTGGGCGCTGCCGCGACCGCGATCATCGGCTACCTGCAGTCTGAGCGAGTCTTGAGGCCGGTGGCCGTCGCCGCCCTGCGCAGCGGCGTGCCGGAGAACGTCAAGGCACCCGGCGTCATTTTGCGGCAGCTGCTGACCTGGATGCTATCCACCGCCGTGCCGGTGCTGGCGATCGTGCTGGCGGTGGTTGCCGACAAGGCTTCGCTGCTGCATGCGACCCCCGAGAGGTTGTTCACCCCCATCCTGTTGCTGGCATTGGCAGCATTGGCCATCGGGTTTGTCAGCACGCTGTTGGTCGCCATGTCGATCGCCGATCCGCTACGCCAGCTGCGTTGGGCGCTGAGCGAGGTACAACGCGGTAACTACAACGCGCACATGCAGATCTACGACGCCAGCGAGCTGGGCTTGCTGCAAGCCGGCTTCAACGACATGGTGCGCGACCTCTCAGAGCGCCAGCGGCTGCGTGACCTGTTCGGTCGCTACGTCGGCGAAGACGTGGCCCGCCGGGCCCTGGAGCGCGGCACCGAGTTGGGCGGGCAGGAGCGCGACGTCGCGGTGCTGTTCGTGGACCTGGTCGGCTCCACTCAGCTGGCCGCGACACGCCCGCCCGCCGAAGTGGTCCATCTGCTCAACGAGTTCTTCCGGGTGGTGGTGGACACCGTCGGCCGACACGGTGGGTTCGTCAACAAGTTCCAGGGCGATGCCGCGCTGGCGATTTTCGGCGCACCGATCGAGCACCCAGACACGTCCGGCGCGGCACTGGCGGCCGCGCGTGCGCTGCACGACGAGCTCCTCCCGGTGATCGGCTCCGCGGAGTTCGGCATCGGGGTGTCGGCCGGCAGGGCCATCGCCGGTCACATCGGTGCACAGGCCCGCTTCGAATACACGGTGATCGGCGATCCGGTCAACGAAGCCGCTCGGCTCACCGAGCTGGCCAAACTCGAGAGTGGCCACGTCCTCGCGTCGGCGATCGCGGTCAGCGGTGCGCTAGACGCCGAAGCCTTGCGCTGGGATGTCGGCGAGATCGTCGAACTGCGCGGGCGCACCGCACCCACTCAGCTGGCCCGCCCGGTGAATCTGGCCGTCGCTGCAGAGGGTGCCCCTGAACCGGCACGGTCCGGCACTCGGCCGAGCTAACTGCGCTTGACGGCCTTTTTCGCCGACGTCTTTTTGGCTGGAGCCTTGCGGGTGGACTTCTTAGCGGGCCGCTTAGCCGGACCGCGAGCCCGTCGGTCGGCCAGCAGTTCGGAGGCGCGCTCATCGGTAATCGACATCACGTCGTCGCCCTTGCGCAGGCTGGCGTTGGTCTCGCCATCGGTGACGTACGGCCCAAATCGGCCATCCTTGATAACCATTGGCTTGCCCGACGCGGGATCAGTCCCCAGCTCGCGCAGCGGCGGTGCTGAAGCACTTTGCCGACCAGAACGTTTCGGCTCGGCGTAAATCTTCAGCGCTTCGTCGAGAGTGATGGTGAACATCTGATCTTCGGTCGTCAGCGATCGAGAATCGTTACCACGCTTCAGGTATGGGCCATAGCGGCCGTTCTGCGCCGTGATCTCCTCGCTCGAAGCAGGGTCCACACCGACAACCCGAGGCAGCGACAACAGCTTCAGCGCATCGTCGAGAGTGACGGTCTGTAGGTCCATACTGCGCAACAGCGAACCGGTCCGGGGTTTGGGACCGATGGGCTTCTTAGGCTTCTTGGCCCCCTGATCGGCCCCGCCTTCGTCGGCATCGGGCTTCGGGAGGATCTCGGTCACGTACGGCCCGTACCGGCCGTCTTTGGCGACGATCTCGTGACCGGTTGCCGGATCCACCCCCAAGACGCGTCCCTCTTGGGGCGTGGCGAAAAGCTCTTCGGCCACCTCGAGGGTCAGCTCGTCTGGAGTGAGCGAGTCGTTGAGGTTTGCCCGTTGCGGCGCGGGCTCACCGTCGTCTCCGGTTACCGTGCGTTCCAGGTAGGGCCCGTTCTTGCCTACCCGAACATAGACGGCGCGGCCCTGCGCGTCGTCAAAGAGCTTGATGGAGTTGACCTCTCGGGCATCGATGCCTTCGAGATTGACGCCGACGAGCTTCTTCAGGCCGCCGGATCGGGCGACCGAATCGGGCACACCGTGGTCTCCGCCGAAGTAGAAGTTGTTGAGCCAGTTGGTGCGTTGCTCGTTGCCGGATGCGATGGCGTCCAGCTCGTCTTCCATCGCCGCGGTGAAGTCATAGTCGACGAGGCGGCCGAAATGCTGCTCCAGCAAACCGGTTACGGCGAACGCAACCCACGACGGCACCAGGGCGCTGCCTTTCTTGTGCACGTAGCCGCGGTCCTGGATGGTCTTGATGATCGACGAGTAAGTCGACGGGCGGCCGATACCCAGCTCCTCGAGAGCCTTGATCAGCGACGCCTCGGTATAGCGGGCCGGCGGGTTTGTGTTGTGGCCGTCGGGGGTGAGTCCGATGGCGTCCAGCCGCTGGCCCTCGGTGAGCTGCGGCAGGCGGCTCTCGGCATCGTCAGCCTCGCCGCCGGCCTGGTCGTCCACTGTTTCCACATATGCCTTGAGGAATCCGGGGAAGGTCAGGGTGCGCCCGCTCGCGGAGAACACGACTTGCTGGTCGGCTTGCGGACTAACCCCCTGGTTTCGCAAAGCACCGGCGATCCGCAAACTCAGCGTGGTGCCGCGCGCGTCGGCCATCTGCGAGGCCACTGTGCGCTGCCAGATCAGCTCGTAGAGGCGGAACTCGTCGCCGTCGAGTTCGCGACGGACCCCATCCGGGGTGGCGAAGGTCTCGCCGGCGGGCCGGATCGCCTCGTGCGCTTCCTGAGCGTTCTTGACCTTGCGGGTGTACTGACGCGGCGACGGAGAAACATACTCCGCGCCGTAGAGCTGCCGTGCCTGCGTGCGCGCGGCATTGATCGCAGACTCCGACAGTGTCGTCGAGTCGGTACGCATATAAGTGATGTAGCCGTTTTCATACAGCCGCTGGGCGATGCTCATCGTGCGCTCCGAGGAGAACCGCAACTTACGGCCGGCTTCCTGCTGCAGCGTCGACGTCATAAACGGCGGATACGGCCGCCGGGTGTAAGGCTTCTCCTCCACCGAGGCCACGGACAGCGCAGCGCCGCGCAATCCGGTGGCCAACGCGGTCGCGCCCGCTTCATCGAGTACGACGACCTCGTCTGCTTTGCGAAGCGTGCCCAACGAGTCGAAATCGCGGCCAGTAGCGACCCGCAGTCCGTCGACGGACGTCAGCCGGGCGGTGAAGGTGGGCGGCTGGGCGTTCGGGTCGGACACGCTGGCGTCCAGCTGGGCAACGATGTCCCAGTAGGACGCGCTGCGGAACGCCATGCGGTCGCGTTCCCGCTGCACGATGATACGGGTGGCCACCGACTGCACCCGGCCCGCCGACAACTTGGGCGCGACCTTCTTCCACAGCACCGGGCTGACCTCATAGCCGTACAGCCGGTCCAGAATACGGCGGGTTTCCTGCGCGTCGAC
>JBEKNM010000384.1:0-4855 GCA_049522835.1 Mycobacterium sp. | reverse complement strand
CGTTCATCGCAGGGGCGACACAGCGAATCCGGGTCAACTCGAGCGTAACGATCCTGCCGTTGCACTCTCCGGTTGTGCTGGCCAAGGCGTTGTCGACCGCGGATTGGATGAGCGGCGGGCGCATCACCGCGACGTTCGGGGTGGGCTGGGACGCAGAGGAATTCGACGTTATGGGAGTGCCATTCCACCAGCGGGGGCGCATCGCCGACGAGTACTTGGCGGCGATGGTCGAATTGTGGACAAGCGAGTCGCCTAGCTTTGCCGGCAAGTATGTGTCGTTCGACGCTATCGCGTTCGCGCCGAAGCCGGTGCAGCGCCCGCATTTGCCGATCTGGATCGCCGGTGACGCGGACGCGGCGTTAAAGTGGGCAGCCCGGTTCGCATCGGGTTGGTGGCCGTTCCTGTTGAAGGTCGAAGACGTTCCGGCCAAGATCGACTTCATCAAGTCGCAGCCAACGTACGACGGCAGGCCGTTCGACGTCATGTATCCGATGGGCATGGGCAGAATCGATTCGCCGAACTCGGTGTGACGTTCAGCTCGGTACCTGCGCCACGGCTGAACGGGGCGGAAGCCTACATGGACCACGCGCAGTGGGTGATTGAGGAAATCAAACCGCACGTTACCGCCGCGGATAGAGGCGGTGGTTGAACCAGTTGACCGACCCGGGTTCAGAGCACAACGTAACAACACGAAGCAACTGCACCTACGAACTTAAGGATCGATTATGAACGGACCCGAGACACTGTCGGACGGCCGCACCAGGCTTGCATACCTGCTCGGTGTGCCTCTGGCGCCCGACGTCGAACGGCAATGGCCCCAGATGGGCGAGGTCGTGCGCGGCCGCGACCTCATCGGCGAGGTCGAAGGCAACTTCCCCGAGCTCACCCTCGAAGTCGGCCGACGACTGCACCTCAACAACAATGTCGTTGTCGAATGGACCTGCAACTACGGCGACGGACGCCTGTACCGGAACGTCACGATCGCCGAACTCCTTGACGGTCAAGCCATCCGAGTCACTGACTACTGGGGCGAACCCGCCACCACGCCTGACTGGCGCCAAGCACTAACCGGCCGCCTCGACATGCCCGGCGACGGAATCTGGAAAGACGCTCAGCACCTGTCTCACTACTAGAGCAATCGGCCAACGGCCAAATGTTCGTGACGAAAACAGCTAACGCCGCCATATGTTGGTAAGTAACAGCGCCCGCGCCGAAGCCGGGGAAGATCTGTGACTGCGTTGCAGGTTCATACCCTTGAAGGCACACCAACAACAGGAACGAGGCACCGCCCATGACCGTAGATTTGCCACATAATGGACTGGAACTGCGTTCGTTGGTGACGTCGCAGGGCACGCTGGAGCTCTCACTGCACGACGTCCCAGTTACCACCCCCGCCGCTAATGAGGTGTTGGTACGTGTGGAAGCCTCGCCGATCAACCCGTCAGATTTGGGTGTGCTCATCGCCGGCGTGGACATGACTACTGCGACGGTAGCGGGCACGCCGGAGCGCCCCATCGTCACAACATCGTTGGGAGCGGGGGCACTGGGAGGGCTTTCGGCACGAGTCGACCAATCGCTTCCCGTCGGTAATGAGGGCGCAGGCACGGTCGTGGCCGCGGGGTCGTCGTCAGCGGCACAGGCCCTGCTCGGGAAAACGGTGGGGATCGCTGGCGGCGCAATGTACACGCAGTACCGAGTGGTCGATGCTTCCGCGTGTCTTGTCTTGCCCGAGGGGACAACGGCCAAGGACGGGGCATCGTCCTTCGTCAATCCTCTGACGGCTCTCGGAATGCTGGAAACCATGCGCCGCGAGGGTCATTCAGCCCTCGTGCACACGGCCGCGGCATCGAATCTTGGCCAGATGCTCGTCAAGCTCTGCAAAAAGGACGGGGTGCCGCTGGTCAACATCGTCCGCAAGCCCGACCAAGAGGAGCTGCTGAAGTCGCTCGGGGCAGTCCACGTCTGCAACTCGGCATCGCCGTCGTTCACGACAGATCTCGTGGAAGCCCTCAAAGCGACGTCCGCGACACTTGCGTTCGACGCCACCGGTGGCGGAACGCTGGCAAGTCAGATCCTCAACGGCATGGAGGAAGCGGCCAACTCGACCGCGGTGGAGTACTCACGCTATGGGTCGACCGTCCATAAGCAGGTGTACATCTACGGCGGACTCGACACCGGTCCGACGACGCTCACCAGGAACTTCGGCATGGCGTGGGGTATTGGAGGGTGGCTGCTCACCTACTTCCTTCAAAACGCGGGCGCCGAGACCATTGGACGACTCCGAACCCGTGTGGCCGCGGAACTAACCACGACGTTCGCGAGTACCTACACCCGGGAAGTTTCACTTGCCGGCATGCTCAGGTCCGATGCGTTCAATGCTTACGTCAAGCGAGCGACCGGGGAGAAGTTCCTCGTAACTCCGCAGGCACTCCCGTAACAGCAACGTGGTCTCGGTCCATGAGCCGATCCGGCTGATGGATTGTCCCCCGACGAAGCGGCGGTAGTTCGGAATCGAGAACACCGCCACCGACGGGGAACATTCCGGCGGTATTGCACGACTATAGAAGCATGGATTGCGAGGTGGCCCGCGAAGCCCTGTCGGCCCGACTCGACGGCGAGCGAGAGCCCGTGCCCTCGGCGCGAGTCGATGAGCACCTGGGTGAGTGTGCCCCTTGCCGCGCTTGGTTTGATCAGGTGGAGGGCCAAGCTCGCGGCCTGCGTCAGCTGGTCCAGTCCCGGCCAGTTATCGCACCTGTTGGTCCCTTCGGGGTTGGGCAGGTGCCGCCGCGACGACGTTCATGGATGACCTGGCAACGATGGGCGCTGCTGTGCGCGGGCATCGCGCAGATCCTGCTGGCAACCGTTCAGGGGCTTGGTCTGAGCGTCGGGCTGACACACGATCACGCAATGAGTTCGGGGCACCATCTGCTCAACGAGTCCACGTCGTGGTCGACCGCACTCGGTGTGGTCATGGTGGGCGCGGCGTTGTGGCCGAGTGCCGCTGCCGGCCTCGCGGGTGTTCTGACCGTGTTCACCGGCGTCCTGACGGTCTATGTCGTCGTGGATGCGCTGTCCGGCGCCGTCACGACCGCGCGGATGCTGACTCACCTGCCGGTGGTGATCGGCGCGGTCCTTGCGATCATGGTGTGGCGAAGCAGTTCCGCTCCTCGGCCGACACCGGATGGGGTCGCGGTCGAGCCCGATATCGTGCTGCCCCAGAACGCATCCCGTGGGCGACGACGCGGTCATTTGTGGCCCACCGATGGGTCGGCGGCCTAGCCAACGGCTATAGCATCACTCCGAACACGATGGCCATGCCTGCCGCCATCATCGCCTGGCGCACAGCCCCATGGAAGCGGTGCCACGGCTGTGTCGCTGCTGCTTTCCGCAGAGCAAAGTATCGATAGAGCCACCAGAGGGCGGCGATCGCGAAGCCTATTGTGCAGAACCAGTCGATTGCGTCGATCCACGCCGGGTAACCGCCGTCCGACGACGAAGCGTCCATACCGGACATGTCCATGTCCGGCATGCTCGAGTGTGGCGGCGGCATATCGCGTGCGCCGTGGGCAGCGCCGCCTTGACCAGGGAGCAGGTTGCCGTTCATCACGGCGTACATCCACGCCATCGCCAACATCATCAGCGCGTGGTAGCCGTTGACGACGCGGTGGCCGACGCCAGTGAAGCCGACGGCCACAAACCAGACCGCGGCAAGCAGAAAGAAAACCATTGGACCGGTGGTGGGTAACGTCGCGCCCCAGGGCCAGGCCATGACCACCATGGCGACTGACATGATGAAGTGCAGCAGGTGGCCGACGTCATGCGTCCACGTCCGACGACCCGTGGCGATTGCGAACAAACACTCGGCGGCGCTCAGAACGAACAGCGCAGTGACGATCCATCGCAGGAAGACGTCCTCGATCATCCTGGACGCCTTAGCGAGACCCCTAGCGAGACAACGATGCCCGCAGCAAAACACCGTCGCAACAACAGCGGACGGAACCTCGCCCGGGCAGACACCTGCAACTGCTCACGGACATCCTCGTTGGACACAGCGGCGGCGTCGGGATCGACAGGTTCTTCCGGCAGGGTATGGCTCACGAAGTTCGGCTGCTTTCGGTCGGCTGACAGGAGGCGACACGGTGGTTCGTGTGAAATGGTCGGCCCCGGCTGGTGAAAAGTTCCCGGGGACCGGTTGTCTACGACGGCCGGTCGTAGACTGAACGTATCGCACTGTCTTGGTGGAAGGTCGCGGCGACGATGCAGTCGAGCCAGACACGTCCGTCGCAGACGAGCCGAAGCGGGCCGCTTCTGGCGTTGGCCGCCGGCTGTGTCACGGCGCTGCTGGTGCCCGCGATGATCGGGGTCGTCGCTCCGCCGGTCAGCGGCAACGCGGGGCAGGGGCCCGATCACGACTATGCGACCAGCGCGGCCATCGTATTCGCCGTTGCGCTCGCGGCGCTGGCGGGCGTCAAGGCGGCCTCGGCGATCAGTCCACCCGACACGGAGCTTGTGCGCCGTGTGCTGGTCCTCGAAACAGTCTGCGGGGCAGTCACTCTCGGTTACGGTGCCGTGCTGCTGTCGGCGCTTACGGGTCCAGGGAACCTGGCCGGGACTGCGTACGGGCATGCGGGCTCCGCGGCTGCCGCCGTGCTGATCCTTGTGTGGCTGACCGATGTCGCGTCGCTGGCGTCCTCGCGACGCCGCGCGCTGCCCGCGTCGGGGGCCCGCGGCGCGGTCGGTGCGCTGGCGGTTCGACACGTTCATCGGTATCGGCGGCCTGACTTTGGCGGTGGGCTATGCACTCGGATTCCTCCGCCTGCGCCGGCCTGGCGACAGCTGGCCGGTCGGGCGCCTG
>JBEKNM010000383.1:0-4870 GCA_049522835.1 Mycobacterium sp. | reverse complement strand
CAGGATTGGCCATCCGTCACATTGTCACCAGGGGTCTTAGCCAGTTCGGCTGCGCTGTACAGAAGGCACGCGCTGACGGGCGTAGTCCAGCGCGCTCCCGTCGAACACGGAGCTTGTCGCGTGGGGAACCGGAGCTAGGTGACGGCGGAGGTGGCTTTGGCGGTGTGTCCGCGGTCGGCGGCCGATGGTTACCCAGGTGAAGTCTTAAGATACCGTAGCTGAATACTGTATGCAATAATTCACCGATTAAGTGATCTGAATCCCTCGCGATCAACATAACGACGAGTGCAAACAATAGGCGCCAGAGGAGTCTCTATGAAGATTGCAGTCGTTGGTGCCGGAGCAATCGGCGCCTACTGGGGCGCCGCACTGCACCGCGGCGGTGCTGAAGTCCACCTCATCGCCCGAAACGAGCACCTGCGCGCGATGAGCGAGAACGGTGTGCGGGTGATAAGTCCGCGCGGCGACTTCGTGGCGCATCCCAACGCCACGGATTCCCCGGCCGAGATCGGGCCCGTCGACTACGTCTTTCTTGGACTCAAGGCATACAGCTATCCGTCCTGCGGTCCGCTGGTGCAGCCGCTGCTGGGCAAGGACACGGCAATCGTGGCGGCGCAGAATGGGATTCCCTGGTGGTATTTCCACGAACTGTCCGGTCCGTATCAGGGGCATCGGATCGAGGCCGTCGACCCCGGCGGTGCCACCAGCGCCGTGCTGCCACCCGAGCGGGCCATCGGTTGCGTGGTGTATCCGGCCACAGTCCTTGAGGCCCCAGGGGTGATCCGGCACATCGAGGGCACCCGGTTTTCTATCGGTGAGCCGTCGGGGGAGTTCTCCCAGCGTTGTAAGGCGTTGAGCGAAGCCATGATCGCCGGAGGATTGAAGTGCCCGGTCGAGTCCGATTTACGCAAAGACATCTGGATCAAGCTCATGGGCAACGTCGCCTTCAATCCGCTTAGTGCGCTCACCAGAGCAACGATGGCCGAGATGTGTCAGCACCGGCACACCCGGCAGCTGGTAATACAGCTGATGGAGGAGGCTCTTGACATCGCCGCCAGGTTGGGCAGCACCCCCGACATCTCCATAGACAAACGGCTGCGCGGCGCGGAGAACGTGGGACACCACAAGACGTCCATGTTGCAGGACCTCGAAGCGGGCAAGCAACTAGAGCTGGACGCCATCGTGACCGCAGTGGTCGAGCTGGCCGACCTGACCGGCGCGCCCGCACCCACCCTTCGCACAATCCACGCAGCCACCGACTTGCTTGCGCGTAGCTGCCCACCAGGGGCGTCGCACAGCGCTGGCGCCCCGCAAAGCGAACCTCAGCCGGCGCTGAGTGGCTTCACTAGGGCGAGGCCTGTTGGGTGAGGTTCACCAAGAGGTAGGCGATGCAGAAAAGGAAGTGCAATGCAACCAGAAGCAGGCCCGCAAACATCAGCGAACGCGTGGCTTGGCGTTTTAGGCGTTTGAGCTTCGCGACGCGCTCTGCGCGATTGAACTGGGTCGCTATCAGAGCGAAATTGACGTCTGTGACTTCGCTTGCTGCGACGGGCGCGCCGGCCAGCATCGCTTGGAGCCGGTCCGGCGGGGTTACGACACCGACGCGCGCGAAGCGCTGGCAAAGCCGTCGCGCGCGCCTGTGGCCGAGGACTCGACCTTGCATCTGTAGTTGATGCGGGAGTCTCCCTTGTTCGTCGCTCCAGGAGTTCGACGGGGTTGGCACAACAATCAGCTTAGTTCGCCTGCGCCTGTTTTCGGGAGGTCCTGCAACGGTGAGTGCCCACCCGTTCACGAACCAGTCCCGCACCCAAGCGGCACATCACTTGAAGTGCGACTTGGAGATCTGTCCGTGGACCCCGACAGTACGGTCGACGACTTGGGAGACCGAAAAATCGGCGGCGGCGGCCAGGTAAGCGTATGCGGTCGCGCGATCCATGCCCTTGTCGAACTCAAGAAAGTCCAGGGCGTTGACGACTGCCCGACGCATCGCCACATTGAGGTCACTGATCTGTCCGTTGACACTGCCGTCGGGATCGGACAGCCCGATCGGCACCCAGAGATCGGCATTCTCGGCGAACGGGTAGCGATAGGCCACCGAGGGGGCATCGCCGGATTTCGGCTTACACACCGTGAGCCGAAACGTTCCGCGCAAGGACCCCTCCATCGCGGTCAGCGCGACTTCGCCGCTACCCATCGCCATGTGGGGGTCGCCGGCGTAGAACAGCGCGCCTTCGGCGAACACCGGCAGGTAGAACGTGGAGCCCACGCCGAGGAGCCTGATGTCGATGTTGCCTCCGCCCAGAGTGGGCGGGATCGAGTTAGAGGTGGGCGCGGTCAGCGCTGAGTCCTGCGAGAAGGCGACTCCCATCATTCCCATGAATGGATTGAGTGGGAATCGCACCGACGCGTTGCGGTAGCGCATGACACCCAGGCCATCCTCGACGGCGGTGAAGGTCGAGACATTGCCGTATTTCGTCGGGTCAGGGTTGGGCCGCCCGTCTTGGCTCACCGGCGGCATGACCTCCTCGACGGTGATTCCTGCCGGCGCGCCCCCGTCCGCGGTCCTGGCCAATGCCCCCTTGCCATGCCGGTTCGAGACCACGCCGTAGGGTACTCGCGGCGTCGCCTCCAGCGTTTCGATTTTGAGTACGTCTCCTGGCTGCGCGCTCTCAACGAACACCGGTCCGGTGACCACGTGGGGCCCATCTTTGTCGAAATCGCGCGGCGTGCGGCCGTATTGCGATGCGATGGCGATGGCGTCTTCGAGGACATCGGACCGGGGGACACCCTTGGATCCGAAGTACGCGACGGGATTGCGCCCTTGATCCTCGAGGATGCCCTCGTGCGAAACGGCGTCGACGGTGATCGTCTCGGCCGACTTCATTCGGACCACCGCTGTGGCGTGCACGTTGGGGACGTATCCCCAGAGCACCTGGTCGGGTGTGGACTGTAGGTAGTGATTGCCCGCGATAGTGCCCTGGCCCGGCTGCAGAACCTTGACATCATTCGGAATCAAAACCGCCGAACCGCCCCTGGCGCAACTGGCCGCGAGGCCGGCTACGCCGACACCGGCGCCGACTGCCGCGACGGCCCTGACGAAGTCACGTCGGCCAACCCCTTCGACGATGGTGTCACGGGCACTGTCGGCTAACGCCTCATCCATTGATTTGTCTCCAGGATTATCAGTTCTCGATCGACGGTATCCAACTGATACTTACATCCGCTTGGATCCAGGTCCAATTCCAATTTGTGATGAGGCCGATTCGCATTGATGATGGTGTAGCGCAGCCACTCTCGAACTCAGTCAGCACGGCGATATCGACCCGCGCACTTGTTCCACGTCAGTTAATTTTTGGTTACGAGTGTTGAATCGATTGGGCCGCTGTGTGTCTTGGCGATCTGGCTCTTCCCCGCGGACGCGTGCGAGCTTGCTGCACCCGGTGCTCAGCGGCTTCGGGTTAGCGCCTCAACGATGATACGGGTGGTCAGTTCGGCTCGACGCCGCAAATATGGCTGCGCGCCCGAAAGGATCGGGTACACCACGCCGCCGACGATGGCGTCGGCAGCCGACTCGGCGGTTGACTCATCGATGCCGTCGGCGAGAAGCCGGGTCCGGACACTGTCATGCAGCGGCGTGCTGAATCCGGCCCGCAGTTTGACGGCGGTGTCCTCGTGCTCCATGCCGGCGACGGTCAAGGTTCGCAGCATGGCCGCGCCACGGTCCGTCGTCAGACTTCCGGCGAGTTTGCGTACCCACCCCACGAGGTCGGTAGCCAGGTCGTCGGTATGGTTTACCGACGCGAGTATCTTGTCGGCGTCTTCGAGCATGACGTCGGCGACGAGTGCGGGACGGCTGGGCCACCAGCGATAGATGGTTTGCTTTCCGACACCGGCCCGTGCGGCGACCGCCTCGATGGTCAAGCCATCGAACCCGCGCTCGAGAAGCAGTTCGCGCGTGGCGGTGACGATTGCCATGCGCGACTTCTCGCTGCGGCGCCGCGGTGGGTTCACCGGGGTGCCCGGGTCGAGATCGATTGGCATCCGGTGGTCCTCGGGTTAGCTGGCTTTACATACGTCGATTAACATCGTAGCTTGCTATAAGACGAGACGGTTCGTCTTGTTTAATCGGAAGGGTACCGGTCCGGATGGCGCGTCGTCTCAGCCCCACTCACGGCATCGAGGATTTCGGGCTATGACCCTGGGACTGACCACCGAGCACCAGGCGCTCAGCGGCGCCGTCAAGCAGTTCGCCGGCCGGCACGCCCCGGTAGCCGCGACGCGGGCTGAATTCGTTGCGCTGGCGACCGGGCAGCTTCCGGCATGGTGGGATGCACTGGTCACCAACGGCTTTCACGCGGTTCATCTGCCCGAACACCTCGGTGGCCAGGGCGGCAGCCTGATCGACGCCGCGTGCGTGCTGGAGGCGGCCGCCAAGGCCCTCCTGCCCGGGCCGCTGCTGCCGACGGTCACGGCGGGAGCTGTTGCGATGCTGGCCGATCCGACACCGGCAGCTGAATCGCTGGTGCGCGAGCTGGCATCCGGCGTGCCTGCCGCGGTCGTCCTTCCCGACAACGGTGACTTCCGCGCGCGGGCGGACGGGCAACGGTGGCTGGTTACGGGGGTGTCGGAGGTCACCGCGGGTGTACGTTCGGCGCGGTTGATCCTGGTCGGAGTCCCCGCCCAGGGCGGCGGCGTCGTGTGGGTGCCGGTGGACACAGGAAAGTCGACGGCGACAGTCGAATCCGTGCACGGAACTGATCTCGTCGGCGACGTCGGGATCTTGCAACTGGCCGAGCATTGCGTGGCCGACTCCGACATGCTCACCGGCATCGATCCCGATCGCGCTGAGTGCATCGCCGTAGGACTGGTG
>JBEKNM010000382.1:0-4876 GCA_049522835.1 Mycobacterium sp. | reverse complement strand
CGGATCCAAGGAGCACGCAAAGGTCGTGCAGCAGTGGCGGATTCGCACCGAGTCCGAAGCCACCGCCGACGAACTGGCGCTGACCATCGACGGCCTGATCGGTGACGACTCCGAGCGACTCACCGGCGCCGCCGCCCTGTCGACCGTCCCGTCCGTGCTGCACGAGGTGCGGGTCATGCTCGATCAGTACTGGCCGTCGGTGCCGCACGTGCTGATCGAGCCGGGGGTGCGTACCGGTATTCCGTTACTGGTCGACAATCCGAAGGAAGTGGGCGCCGACCGGATCGTGAATTGCCTGGCGGCGTTCCACAAGTTCCATCAGGCCGCCATCGTCGTCGATTTCGGCTCGTCGATCTGTGTGGACGTGGTGTCGGCCAAGGGGGAGTTTCTCGGCGGTGCCATCGCGCCCGGGGTGCAGGTGTCTTCGGATGCCGCTGCGGCCCGCTCTGCTGCGCTGCGACGCGTGGAGTTGTCCCGGCCCCGGTCGGTGGTGGGCAAGAACACCGTCGAATGCATGCAGGCGGGTGCGGTGTTCGGCTTTGCCGGGCTGGTCGACGGTTTGGTGACGCGCGTCCGCGAGGACGTGGACGGCTTTTCCGGCGACCTAGGCGATCAGGTCGCTGTTGTGGCCACCGGACACACCGCCCCACTGCTGCTGCCCGAACTGCACACCGTCGACCATTACGACCAGCACTTGACCCTGAACGGCCTGCGGCTGGTCTTCGAACGCAACCAAGACGCCCAGCGCGGCCGGCTGAAGACGGCACGCTGAACCGCCCCGCCTGCAGGCTGCGCACAGGGCGGGTTTCTGAGGTCATTTAAGCTGGCACGTCGTGACATCTGCTGAGCCTCCAGAAGCCGACGCAGACCTTCCCGAGCAGTTCCTGATTCGCCGGGATAAGCGTGCTCGACTCTTGGCGGAGGGGCGCGACCCTTATCCGGTCGCGATCGAGCGCACCCACACCCTGGCCGAGGTCCGCGCCGCCCATCCCGACCTGCCGGTCGACTCCGCCACCGACGACATCGTCGGTGTCGCGGGTCGGGTGATATTCGCGCGAAATTCCGGGAAATTGTGCTTTGCCACGCTGCAAGACGGCGACGGCACCAATCTGCAGGTGATGATCAGCCTGGACAAAGTCGGTCAGGAATCGCTTGACGCGTGGAAGGCCGACGTCGACCTCGGCGACATCGTCTATGTGCATGGCAACGTCATCAGCTCACGACGTGGCGAGTTGTCCGTTCTCGCCGATTCTTGGCAGATGGCATCCAAGTCGTTGCGGCCGCTGCCCGTCGCGCACAAGGAAATGAGCGAAGAGTCGCGGGTTCGGCAGCGCTATGTCGACCTGATTGTCCGTCCGGAAGCGCGTGCGGTGGCCCGTCAGCGAATCGCCGTTGTCCGCGCGATACGCAACGCGCTCCAGCGACGTGGGTTTCTGGAAGTCGAGACGCCTATCTTGCAGACGCTGGCCGGTGGAGCGGCGGCCCGGCCTTTCGCCACACATTCCAATGCCCTGGACATCGATCTCTACCTGCGCATCGCGCCGGAACTGTTCCTCAAGCGCTGTGTGGTCGGTGGTTTCGACAAGGTCTTCGAACTAAATCGAGTGTTCCGCAACGAAGGATCCGATTCCACACATTCACCGGAATTCTCGATGCTGGAGACCTACCAGACCTACGGAACCTATGACGATTCGGCGGTCGTCACCCGCGAGCTTATTCAAGAGGTAGCCGACGAGGCGATCGGGACCAGACATCTGCAGCTGCCCGACGGCAGCGTCTACGACATAGACGGAGAATGGGCTTCGATACAAATGTATCCGTCCCTCTCCGCGGCGCTGGGTGCAGAGATCACACCGCAGACTTCGGTCGATCGGCTACGCGCCATCGCGGATCGGCTGGGCCGCGAGATCGGCCTAGAGATACCTGACGACCGCGGCTACGGGCACGGGAAACTGGTCGAGGAACTGTGGGAGCACACAGTCGGCAATACCCTGACCGCACCCACATTTGTCAAGGATTTCCCTGTGGAGACAACGCCTTTAACGCGCCAGCACCGCAGTATCCCGGGCGTGACCGAGAAGTGGGATCTCTACCTGCGCGGGGTTGAACTGGCGACCGGGTACTCCGAATTAAACGATCCAGTTGTACAGCGGGAGAGATTCGCCCAGCAAGCTCGCGCGGCAGCCGCGGGCGATGACGAAGCGATGGTGCTTGACGAAGATTTTCTCGCCGCCCTGGAGTACGCGATGCCGCCGTGCACCGGAACCGGAATGGGTATCGATCGGTTGTTGATGTCTTTGACCGGGTTGTCAATTCGAGACACAGTTTTGTTCCCGATTGTTCGTCCCCACTCGAACTGAACTGTACGCGTTGTGTCCAGATTGAGTATGCTGCGTTGTTATGGCAGATTAGTGACCGGGGAGGTCGATCGAATCTGCTCAGCAACTGCTCACAAAAGAAACGCGAGGGTAAGCTAATGGCGAAGAAAGTTACCGTCACCTTGGTCGATGATTTCGATGGTGCCGGCTCCGCCGACGAAACGGTCGAATTTGGGCTTGACGGGGTGACCTATGAGATCGACCTTTCCACCAAGAATGCCGCAAAACTGCGCGGCGATCTGAAGCAATGGGTAGCGGCCGGCCGTCGTGTCGGTGGTCGGCGCCGTGGGCGTTCCGGCTCTGGGCGCGGCCGTGGCGCCATCGACCGTGAGCAGAGCGCCGCGATCCGGGAATGGGCGCGTCGTAACGGGCACAATGTGTCGACTCGTGGCCGTATCCCGGCCGACGTCATCGACGCATTCCACGCGGCGTCTTAACAGACCGTTTACCGGCGGCAGGGCCGCAGCGGGCTGGGGCGCCGGTACTTTCATTTTCGCTGGCGGCGAACTGATCGCTGCCGACTAGATGAAACGATTCGCCGGGTTTCCTCGTTTATCCAGTTACGGCTCTGTCGTGACAGGGAGATGGGCAAGCGGCCCGAGACCGCGAGGTTAGGAACCCTGGCAGGCCGACCATTACAGTGGACGGTAGGTACGCGATGCCGACGGCTGTACCGATGGTGAGGGAGAGCAGGTAACCACCCATGTTCGAACGATTTACCGACCGTGCCCGCAGGGTGGTCGTTCTGGCGCAAGAAGAGGCCAGGATGCTCAACCACAACTACATCGGCACCGAGCACATCCTGTTGGGTCTGATCCACGAAGGCGAAGGCGTTGCAGCGAAGTCGCTGGAATCGCTGGGAATCTCGTTGGAGGGCGTCCGCAGCCAGGTCGAAGAGATCATCGGCCAGGGCCAGCAGGCGCCGTCGGGGCACATCCCGTTCACCCCGCGCGCCAAAAAGGTCCTTGAGCTGAGCTTGCGCGAGGCGCTGCAGCTCGGCCACAACTACATCGGCACAGAGCACATTTTGCTGGGTCTGATCCGGGAAGGTGAGGGCGTGGCCGCCCAGGTGCTGGTCAAGCTCGGCGCCGAGCTGACCCGGGTGCGCCAGCAGGTGATCCAGCTGCTGTCGGGCTACCAGGGCAAGGAAGCCGCAGAAGCCGGCACAGGTGGCCGTGGCGGTGAGTCGGGCAGCCCGTCTACGTCGTTGGTGCTCGACCAGTTCGGGCGCAACCTGACGGCTGCCGCGATGGAAGGCAAGCTGGACCCGGTCATCGGCCGCGAGAAGGAAATCGAGCGGGTGATGCAGGTGCTTTCCCGGCGCACCAAGAACAACCCGGTGCTGATCGGCGAGCCCGGCGTCGGCAAGACCGCTGTTGTCGAAGGCCTGGCGCAGGCCATCGTGCACGGCGAGGTCCCCGAAACGCTGAAAGACAAGCAGCTCTACACCCTGGACCTGGGATCGCTGGTGGCGGGCAGCCGCTACCGCGGTGACTTCGAGGAACGCCTGAAGAAGGTGCTCAAGGAGATCAACACCCGCGGCGACATCATCCTGTTCATCGACGAGCTGCACACCCTGGTCGGCGCCGGTGCCGCCGAGGGCGCGATCGACGCCGCGTCGATCCTCAAGCCCAAGCTGGCCCGCGGCGAGCTGCAGACGATCGGCGCCACCACGCTCGACGAATACCGCAAGTACATCGAGAAGGACGCCGCGCTGGAGCGACGCTTCCAGCCGGTGCAGGTCGGGGAGCCGACGGTGGAGCACACCATCGAGATCCTCAAGGGTCTGCGGGACCGCTACGAGGCCCACCACCGGGTGTCGATCAGCGATAGTGCGATCGTGGCCGCGGCCACCTTGGCTGACCGCTACATCAACGACCGGTTCCTGCCGGACAAGGCGATCGACCTGATCGACGAGGCGGGCGCGCGGATGCGGATCCGCCGGATGACCGCTCCGCCAGACCTGCGCGAGTTTGACGAGAAGATCTCCGACGCACGCCGGGAGAAGGAATCGGCGATCGACGCCCAGGACTTCGAAAAGGCCGCCAGTCTGCGCGACCGGGAGAAGCAACTGGTGGCTCAACGTGCGGAACGCGAAAAGCAGTGGCGTTCAGGCGACCTCGACGTGGTCGCCGAGGTCGACGACAACGAGATCGCCGAGGTGCTGGGTAACTGGACAGGTATCCCGGTGTTCAAGCTCACCGAGGCCGAGACCACCCGGCTGCTGCGCATGGAAGACGAGCTGCACAAGCGGATCATCGGCCAGGACGACGCGGTCAAATCCGTCTCCAGGGCGATCCGCCGTACTCGCGCCGGGCTGAAAGACCCCAAGCGCCCGTCGGGTTCGTTCATCTTCGCCGGCCCATCCGGTGTCGGTAAGACCGAATTATCCAAGGCGCTGGCCAACTTTTTGTTCGGCGACGACGACGCGCTCATCCAGATCGATATGGGCGAGTTCCACGACCGATTCACCGCGTCGCGGCTGTTCGGTGCCCCGC
>JBEKNM010000381.1:0-4882 GCA_049522835.1 Mycobacterium sp. | reverse complement strand
CGGCGGTGGTGGTGGTGGCGGCGGCGCACTGCTGGGAACCGGTACCGCGCTGGGAACAGGTTCGGCGCTGGGAACCGGGACGGCCGTGGGAGGTGGGGGCAGCGGACTCGGCAGCAGAGAGCTGATGACCGGGGGAGCCGGCAGGGGCGCTACGGTGGGCACCGGGGGCGCCTCGCGATTCTCGATGCCTGCCAATGTGTAGGCCACACCGCCGATCGCCGTCATGGCCACCAGCGCGCACACGCCGATGATCAGTTGCGACAGCCGGAGGCGCCGCCACGACGGCTCTCTGGGTGGATCGATCACATTCAGGCGCATCGACCAGCTGGCGGGACTGTCTTCTTCGAAGGTTTCGGGGGTGTACCGCACCCGCACGTCGCCGGGGTATTCGGTTTGCGACCAGGCCAACTCGCGATCGGTCAGCGCCTCATCGTCGATCACCAGCACGTCGCCGGCCGGCAATTCGATGACATCGTCACCGGCAGCCGCGGTGAGCAGGCCGATGGACGTGCGCGTTCGGATATCCTGCTCTTCGCCACGGGCGGCCAGTAGCAACGCGCCGGCGGCAGCCGCGGACGCGGGCTGCAACACGGTCACTACGGGCCTGCGGGAGTGCACCGAAAGGCGTTCAGTGACAAGAGGAATGCTGGCACCGCCGCCAACCGTCACCACGGCGGCAAGGTCCGCCCAGCTCTTCTGGTTACGGACCAGCATCTCGTCGAAAGCGTAGATGAACCCGGTCAGCCGGTCCTGTATCAGATCCCCCAGCTCATCTCGGGTCACCTGCATGGCGCAACGTCGCCCACCGAGCTCAGCGGTCAATTCGGTTACCGTGTCACGGGATAAACGCTCTTTGGCCGCACGGCACGTCTCCCTGAGCTGGCCGAGTTGCCCGACCCCGGCCGTGTTGGCCGGGTCGATGCCGCTGCCATGACCTAACTCCTCGAAGACGCGAAGCAACAATGCCTGGTCGATCTCGTCACCCGAGAATTCCACGTAACGCATTGTGGCGCTGACGGGCTGGAAATCTCCCGCGATGTTCACCAACGTGGCAGACGTGCCCGAGCCGCCGAAATCAAGCAGTCCGACCACGCCAGTTGCCGCGAGGCTCAGCTCCGCGTTCGCCGCGGTCAACGCCGCGATTGCGTCCGAGACCAAGCGTGGCGCCATGCCGCTTCGGACGAAGCCCAGATGCGTTCGTAAGCCGTTGCGCAACGCCTGCACGGAGCCGGGATTCCAGTACGCGGGAACGGCAATCGAGATCTCCGACGAAGCCGCGTCCGCACCGGCAGCGAGCACCATCGCGTCCAGGGCTTCGACCATCAGGAGGTCTGGGTCGTGAGCGGACCCATCGCTGGACACCAGCGCGACCGGGTCGCCGATGCGCTCCACGAAGCCGCTGATCAGCATGCCGGGCTGGATCAGATTCGGATTCTGTTCGGGAATACCGATTTTCGGCGCACAGTGCGGATAAAGAGTTAGCACTGAACGGCGCGTAACCGGTGGGATTCCGTTACGTGCAGCGACCAGGTTCGTGGTCCCGATCGACAACCCTAGTGGGTCGTACATAGAGCGAATACCTTCGTCTATAGGGGTCGGTGGCCAGCGTTAACGATAGCCGTGCTTGGGCATTATGCCGATGGGTCACAACGCCATTGGTATCCGGTCGATGCGGTTGTGTCATCGAAGTGGTATCGCCAACCCCTTGACAAGTTGCTTGAGTGCTCTGGCCGCCGAAACCTCTGGCAGTTCGGCCGCTGCGGTGTCGGTTTCATCCAGTTCCCGGCTGTTTGTCCCGGGCACGCGTTGTCCCGAAATCCAGATGTGCTGCAATGACGTCATGAGCCCCCACGATCACGCCGCTGACATAGCCGACGTCGAAGCGATCAAACAAGTCAAATACCGGTACCTGCGCGCGCTGGACACCAAGCACTGGGACGACTACGCCGACACGCTGGCCGAGGACATCAAGGCCGACTACGGACCGTCGATAGGTAAAGAGCTGCACTTCACCAACCGCGCTGACCTGGTGGACTACATGCGTACGTCGCTTGGCCCGAACGTCATCACCGAACATCGGGTGACCCACCCGGAAATCATCGTGACCGGCGATACCGCATCGGGCAGTTGGTATCTGCAGGACCGGGTCATCGTCGCCGAATTCAATTTCATGCTGATCGGCGCGGCCTTCTACCGCGACGAATATCGGCGCACCGAGGACGGCTGGAAGATCAGCGTCACCGGGTACGACAGAACCTACGACGCAACAATGTCGTTGGCGGACTTGGGCTTTAAGATCAAGCCAGGCCGCGCTATAGCCATCTGAGGAGCCGCGCTACTTGGTGATCGCGATCACCGCACCGGGCTGCAACCACCGGATGACCTGCACCAGCGTGGCGTCATCGATCGCCACGCAGCCCTCGGTCGGGCCGCCGTCGGTGGTGTGGAAGAAGAACGCAGCGCCGCCGCCGGGAACCTTGTTCTTATTGACACCCATCACGACCGCATGCTTGTACTGCGGGATCTGCAGGTTCTCACTCGCGGCGGTACTGAACGGGCACTGCGACCGTTGGCAAACCTGCATGGTGTTGAAGGTGGGGCTATGGTCGTCGCCGCTCCACCAGTGGTTGGGCCCGACTTGGGTGTACGGTAGTCCCCCGCCGGGATTCGGCGCGGTGCCGAAGGCGGAGTCCAGGGAGTAGACACCCATCGGGGTGGCCGGAACCTCACTCTTGGCCTGCGGCGCCATACCCGCCGAGCCGACGTGGGTAGGAATGGCGGTCTTGAGCGGTTGCCAACCGGCGGTAGTGCGTTGGTAGATGTCCATTCTCGCGTTCGATCCGCCCGTGCTCACCACCGAAATCACCTGCGTGGCATTGCCAACCGAGTTCGCGAACCATGGAGCGCCGGCCGCACCGCTTACCGGCGCGAGCACAAGCGACAGGCAAATTGCACACGCCACCGCACACAGCAGAGTTAGCAGTCGGCGCATGGCTTCCATCGTCCGGGGCCATGAGCCTGAGGGTCAAGTAAAACTTCAGACCCGGTTAGGTCACCGCGTCGTGATCAACGAAAACCTCAGGCGGCCGAAACGCCAACAGGCACAGGAGGAAAAACAAGTATCCCAGCGACCAGCCGGCCAGCACGTCGGACGGGTAATGCACGTTCAAAGCTACCCTGGCGATCCCGACCGCCAGGACGCTGATCGCGCTCACCGCGATCGCGACACGGCGCATCGACCGGCTTAGCATCGGCAACAAAAAGGTCAGCAACGCGAGAAAGGTCGCTGTCGCCTCCAGCGCGTGCCCGGACGGAAAAGAGGTGGAGGGCGCGGCGACCAGCATGGTCGACGGTCTCGGGCGGTTGGCCAGGCTCTTGGCCGCAGTCGTCACAAATCCGTTCAGCGGCGCACAGGCAAGTAGTACCAGCGCCACCCGCACATTGCGCCGCACCAGTGCGGCCACCACGGCTAGCGTGCCAACCAACCGCAGCGGGGTCGGGCCCAGCACAAACGACACGCCATCCCAGCAGCGCACCCACATCGGGTGCCTGATCGCGATGTCGTGCGCCCCGTTCAGCAACGACCAATCGACGCAGTACAGCCAGCTCCAGTGCTGGCGGAAGCCAACCCACATGGCCGCGTAGATCACACCTGCGAGGGCTGCGCTGGTCCGTTGGCGGGTCATGACTAGGTCGATATCATGCCACTGACCTGGCCCATCACCTGGCAGGCGCATCCGCCGTCATACTGGCCAGATGGCGGTCTTTGTCCGCAGATTGTTCGGCATCGGCAAGCTACCCGGCGATCTGCACGCTCAGGTCGAGGCGGAAGGCCTCATTTATCTTGCCGACTATGTCGCCGTGACCCGGCGATTCAGCGGCGTCATCCCAGGTGTGCGGCTGCCGCACAGCCTCGCCAGCTACTCCGGTTCGCTGGTCTTCACCTCGGAGCGGGTGCTGGCAACACTGTCGATGCTGCCCAAGCTGGCGGGCCCGACCGTGGACGTGTGCTGGGACGCGCCGCAGATCGGCGCGGCGAAAGCCGAGATTTCGTCGACGGGTTTGCAGGTCGAACTCGACGTCGCAGCGGTTGACGAGAAGTTCAGCGGTGAACTCTCACTGCATTACAAGGCCGCCATCCCGGCAGACGTGCTCTGCGGCCTGCCACTGCGATCGTTAGCCTTCGACATGCCGCCTGAAAACGTCTTCCGCGCGGTCGGCGTTACCTATAGTCCGTGATCGTGATCCGCGGCCAGGGCGGCTGGCGCAGGACGGCCAAGCTGGCGATTACGGCCGCCAGCAGACCGGTGATTACCCCGATCAGCGCGATCCGGTTCGAATCAACGGCAGGCACCCAGGAAGCCTTGCCCCCGTGCACGACGAACACGCCGAGCGGTTCTCCGGCAGGGATCACGGTCACGCCATCCTGCGTCTGATAGGGCTCGCCGTAGACACGCCGGACAGTGCGATCGGTGGACAGTTGCTCGAGTCCGTTCGGAAACTTCATTGGGCGCTCCCTCGGTTGTGGTGTTCTTACTAGCCTTCACGTTTCTACGATGGCTTCTACGATGGCTGTGTGACCGATCACGCATTCACTCCGCAAGAGCGGCGGGCCGTGTATCGGGTGATCTCCGAGCGGCGCGACATGCGCCACTTCGTACCGGGCGGCGTAGTACCCGAGGACGTGCTGGCGCGCTTGTTACAAGCCGCGCACGCCGCGCCCAGCGTCGGCTTGATGCAGCCGTGGCGCTTCATCCGGATCACCGATGACCCACTCCGGAAACGCATGCACGCACTCGTCGACGAAGAGCGCGCGCTCACCGCGCAAGCCCTGGGGCAGCGGGCTGAGGAGTTTCTGCGATTGAAGGTCGAAGGCATTCTC
>JBEKNM010000380.1:0-4897 GCA_049522835.1 Mycobacterium sp. | reverse complement strand
CCGCGCGCGGCGACACCGTACACCGTCTCCTGATGCCATCGCCGGCCCAGTTTGCGGCCCAGTGAAGACCGGGCCCCGTCGGCAACGATCAGCCGGCGGCAGCCCACCTCGGTGCCGTCGGCCAGCGTCAGCGATACCACTCGGCTCGACGAGTCATGGTGAACAGCAACGGCTTTAGTTCCCAGCAGCATGCGCGCTCCGGAATCCTCGGCGACTTTGCGGATTCGGTCGTCCAACTCGAGGCGGGCCACCGCGCTGCCAGTCGACGGGAACGACGGGCCGGGCCAGTCCACCTCCAGTTCGCCGCCGAATCCGCTCATCCGCAGTCCACGGTGCCGGATGCGGGTATCCAGCCAGTCGCCCAGCCCCAGCCGTTCCAGCTCGGCGACCGCGCGCGGTGTCAGCCCATCGCCGCAGGCCTTGTCGCGCGGGAAGCCGGCCGAGTCGATGACGAGCACGTCGTGGCCGGCCCGCGCCGCCCAGGCGGCTGCCGCGGACCCCGCTGGTCCGGCGCCCACGACCACCACGTCGGCCTTGGAGGCTCTGGTCTCCATGCTCACCAGTATGTTGGTCGGGTGAGTACTCCGGCGACGGTGGTGGCAGGCGTGGACTTCGGCGATGCCGTGTTCGCCGCAACCGTGCGCGACGGTGTCGCGCGCATTGAGCAACTCATGGACACCGAGTTGCGCAGCGCCGACGAGGTGATGACCGACTCGTTGATGCACCTGTTCACGGCCGGTGGCAAGCGGTTCCGCCCACTGTTCACCGTATTGTCAGCGCAGATCGGACCGAACCCGTACGCGTGGGAGGTGACAACCGCCGGTGCGGTCATCGAAATGGTGCACCTGGCGACGCTGTACCACGACGACGTGATGGACGAGGCGGAGGTCCGCCGCGGCACGCCGACCGCCAACATGCGGTGGAGCAACAATGTCGCCATCCTGGCCGGCGACTATCTGTTCGCGACGGCCTCAAGGCTGGTATCGCGGTTGGGCCCCGGGGCGGTGCGGATCATCGCTGAAACGTTCGCTCTGCTGGTGACCGGGCAGATGCGTGAAACTCGGGGCGTCGGGCCAGGGGTGGATTCGATCGAGCACTATCTGAAAGTGGTCCATGAGAAGACGGCCTGTCTGATCGGCGCGGCCGGGCGGTTCGGTGCGATGTTCTCCGGTGCCGATGACGATCAGATCGAGCGGCTGAGCCGGGTCGGCGGCATCGTGGGCACTGCGTTTCAGATTTCCGACGACATCATTGACATCGACAGTGACTCCGACGAGTCGGGCAAGCTACCCGGTACCGATGTGCGCGAAGGGGTGCACACCCTGCCGATGTTCTATGCGCTGCAAGAGACCGGGCCTGAGGGTGCGCGGCTGCGCGAGCTGCTGGCCGGGCCCGTGGACGACGACGACGAGGTCGTCGAGGCATTGACGCTGTTGCGGGCTTCACCGGGCATGGTCAAGGCCAAGGACTTCCTGGCGCAGTATGCGGCCGAAGCGCGTCGCGAACTGGCCCTATTGCCCGACGTCTCCGGCCGGCACGCCCTTGAGGCGCTGGTCGATTACACCGTTAGCAGGCACGGCTAGCGCTAGTTCCCGCGTGTCATGGGACGTCATGGAACCCGGAAGGTCATCCCGGGCGTTGAACGAGCTGTAGTGCGCAATAAACGAGTGCTCGTAGGAGGACACGGATGACCTGGCATCCCCATGCCAACAGGCTAAAGACCTTCTTCCTATTGGCCGGTATGTCCGCGATGATCGTGGCCGTTGGTGCGGTGTTCGGCAGAACTGCGCTGATTTTCGCCACGTTGTTCGCCGTCGGAATGAATGTCTACACCTACTACAACAGCGACAAGCTGGCGTTGCGGGCAATGCACGCGCAGCCGGTATCCGAGGTGCAGGCCCCGGTGATGTATCGAATCGTGCGTGAGCTGGCCACCGGCGCGCACCAGCCGATGCCGCGGCTGTACATCAGCGACACCGCCGCTCCGAACGCGTTCGCCACCGGCCGCAACCCGCGCAACGCCGCGGTGTGTTGTACCACCGGCATCCTGGAGATCCTCAATGAGCGTGAGCTGCGCGCCGTGCTGGGCCACGAGCTATCGCACGTCTACAACCGCGACATCCTGATCTCCTGTGTGGCCGGCGCGCTGGCCGGGGTGATCACCGCCTTGGCGAATCTCGCCCTGTTCGCCGGCATGTTCGGTGGCAACCGAGATGGCGAGAATCCCTTTGCGCTGCTGCTGGTTTCGTTCCTGGGGCCGGTCGCGGCGACGGTGGTGCGGCTGGCAGTGTCCCGATCCCGGGAGTATCAGGCTGACGAGTCAGGTGCCATGCTGACCGGCGACCCACTGGCTTTGGCGTCGGCGCTGCGCAAGATCACCAGCGGCGTACAGGCGGCCCCGCTGCCGCCGGAGCCACGGCTGGCCAGCCAGGCGCACCTGATGATCGCCAACCCGTTCCGCGCCGGTGACCGAATCGGGTCCTTGTTTGCGACGCACCCGCCGATCGAGGACCGCATTCGCCGGCTGGAAGCGATGGCGCGGGGCACGGACGTCTAGGGAAACAACCCGCAGATATACCGGGCACGGCACCACTGGGCAGAGATAGCGCCAGCTAGGCAGCGGCCTCGGGCCTTTCGGCTTCGACTGGGTCGACGGCGGGAAGGCGGGTGAAGTGGCCCGTTTCGACCACACCCTGGATCCGAACCGTGCCATCCGTGGCCTCGTACTGTCGCTGCCAGTCGGTAATCGCCTGGTGTGCAGCGTGATCCAGGTAGTTGACCGAAATGGTGACCGTTACCTTCTGGGCAGCCGGGATAGACGCCAGCACGCGGGTCAGCAGGGGCAGGGCGAGGAAGGTGCACGCCGCCCCCTCGACGGCCACCCGCCAGTCGTCACCTACGCGCTTGGCCTCAACTCTGGGCCGGATCACCCGCCATCCGGTCAACGCGACGGCCAGGGCGAGCCCGATCATCACGCCGTGCAGCAGATTGAGGAAGACGACGGTGACTGCGGTCACCACGTAGACGGCGAGATCCCCGTGCTTCATCGCGGTTTCGATATGGGCTGGCTTCAGCAGCTGAATTCCGATCACGATGAGCAGGCCGGCAAGTGCGGCGGTCGGGATCTCGTCAACCAACCCCGCGAATGGAATGGTGAACAGCAGGATCCAGACACCGTGCATGATCGCCGAGGCGCGCGATTTCGCGCCTGCGTCGACATTGGTTGAGCTGCGCACGATTACACCTGTGACCGGCAGCCCGCCGATGGTCCCCGACACGATGTTTGCGGCGCCCTGGCCGATCAACTCGCGGTTGAAGTCGGTGCGTGGCCCGTTGTGCATCCTGTCGACTGAAACCGCCGACAGCAGGCTCTCGACGCTGGCGATGAGCGCGACCGTCACTACACCTATTGCGATGGCGTCCCAGTTGCCGTCAGGAATATCCGGGAGCTGCAACGCATCCAATGGCGACCCCTCGAGGTCGATTCGCCTCACATCGAATGGGAAGACCAACGAGATAATCGTCACTGCCACGATCGCGACTAGCGGGCCCGGAATGCGGCGCGCGTTGGCCGGAACCCAGCGCCACGCGATCAGGATGGCGATCACCAGTGCGCCCAGGATGGCCCCAGTTCGGTGCGCGCCGATAATTTGACCCGGCAAGCCAATGAGGTTGTGCCAGGCCGAGCTTTTGGACTTACCGCCCAACAATACGTGCGCTTGTTGAAGTGCGATGGTGATTCCGATGCCGGCCAGCATCGCATGCACGACGACGGGTGAGATCGCCAGTGCTGCTCGCGCAACACGACTGAACCCCAACAAAACCTGCAGGACGCCCGCGGCTACGGTGATCAAACACGTTACTGCCCAACCGAAATCGGAGACGAGATCGGCGACAACAACGGTGAGTCCCGCGGCGGGGCCGCTGACCTGCAGCGGTGATCCGCCGACGGATCCGGCGATGAGCCCCCCGACGATCGCGGCGATCAGACCGGCGAGCACCGGCGCGTTTGAGGCGATCGCAATCCCGAGTGACAACGGGAGTGCGATCAGGAAAACCACGAGTGATGACGGCAAGTCGTGCCGGATAATCGATCCCAAGCGATCAATTCGTGATTCCGTGCGCCCCTGGTCAAGACCTTGATTGCCGAGCTCGTCGGTGTACTGCATCGGTCGCTTCCCTCATTAGGTCTTAGCGGGGGATGTCCCGATATCCGCTCCGTATTGCGGCAAGTGAACGTCGCCGCAACTTGCTGGCGCACAGGCGATTAAAGCTGTGCCAGCCCACGGTTCGGGGGCCGGGAACGCCTGGCTATCTCGTTCGACGGTATTGGGGCGGCCAAGCTCGGGTCAAGCTATCGAGCCGAGCCCATATTGAATGCAAATCTTTTCGTCACTGCCCGGCTGACTGGCCAACTCAGAACCCCGCGCCGTGGACCTCGTGTCCAGGGACCTCGGCGGCCAGGCCGCCATAGGCTTGCTCGACAGTCGAGCCGTGGTTGATCACGGCATCGACTTCCCTGGCGATGGGCATGTTCAGGCCGAACTCGTCGGCGAACTGCATGATCACGCTGGCGGCTTTGACGCCCTCGGCGACCTGGTTCATCGACGCGATGATCTCGTCGATCGGCTTGCCCGCGCCGAGTTGTTCACCGACGTGACGGTTGCGGCTGCGCTGGCTGGTGCAAGTGACGATGAGGTCGCCAAGACCGGCCAGTCCGGGGAAGGTGTCGGGGTGCCCGCCCATCGCTACGCCGAGCTTCGTCATCTCACGCAGCGCGCGCGCGATCACCAGTGCGCGGGTGTTCTCGCCGATGCCCAGCGAGTAGCCCATCCCGACGGCGATGGCGAACACGTTCTTCAGCGCGCCCGCCATCTCGACGCCGACGACGTCGTCG
>JBEKNM010000379.1:0-4903 GCA_049522835.1 Mycobacterium sp. | reverse complement strand
CGCATCCGCAACGAAACCATGCCGCCGAAACCGCGCATCTGCCGCGCGGCGATCTCATGGCCGGGATGGGCGGCCAGACCCGGATATAACACAGCGCTCACTGACGGATGCCCGGCGAGGAATTCTGCTATAGCGGAAGCATTTTCGCTGTGCCGCTGCATCCGCAGCACCAGAGTCTTCAGGCCGCGCATCGTCAGATAGGCGTCGAACGGGCCCGGCACCGCTCCGGCTCCGTTTTGCAGGAAACCGAAAGCACCGTCCAGCTCTTCGTCGTTGGTGACTAGCGCGCCGCCCACCACGTCTGAGTGGCCACCGATGTATTTGGTGGTCGAGTGCAGCACGACATCGGCACCCAGCGTCAACGGCTGTTGCAGCGCCGGCGACGCAAAGGTGTTGTCCACCAGGAGCTTTGCGGAGATCTGCTGGGCGATGGCTGCGATCTCGCTGATATCGGCTATGGACAGCAACGGATTGGTGGGTGTTTCCACCCATACCAGCCGGGTCCGCGGAGTGATCGCGGCGCGGATCGCGTCCAGATCCGACAGCGCCACCGGCGTGTAGTCGACATTCCACTGGGTAAAGACCTTGTCGATCAGCCGGAATGTGCCGCCGTATGCGTCGTCGGGGATGACCACATGGTCCCCGGGCCGCAGCATTGCCCGCAACGCACAGTCGGTGGCGGCCATTCCGGAACTGAAAGCCCGCCCGAAGGTGCCATCTTCGACAGCGGCGAGCGAGGCCTCCAGCGCGTCCCTGGTCGGGTTGCCGGTGCGCGCGTATTCGAATCCGCCGCGCAGACCCCCGACACCGTCTTGGGCGAACGTGCTGCTCGCGTAGATCGGGGTGTTCACCGCCCCGGTCGCCGGATCCGGGCGGTAGCCGGCGTGAATGGCCTTGGTGGCCAGTCCGGTGATCCCCTGGTGTCCCTTACGGTCTTCGCTCATCGACCATCAGCCTAGTGATAGCCGCGCGAGTGAGGCCCAGTAAGGCAGCGTAAGGCGCCCGGCGATACGGCGGGCGACTGTTCTGTCAGATCGGCAGGCAGACCGTCGTCATGATCTTGTCCGCCACAGTCTGCCGTTTGGCATCCCAGAGCGGGAACAGGTAACCGACAAAGCAAATGAGGGCGTCGACGAAGTGCGCGATTTGGCGCACAACGGACATACCGAAGCCCAACGGCTGCCCCGTGGCCTCGCTGACCACCTTGAACTTCAGCACCGATTTGCCGATGCTCGATCCGGTGGTGCCCTGGCGGTAGCCGTAGTTCCAGACCCAGTAGGCCAATCCCGCCAGCGACAACAACCACTGCGCCAGCTGGCCGATCATCGAAGGCTGGGAAGCACAGTACTCGGTGACGTCGTACTGATTGATGTCGGTGACGCACGACGTCTGTTGAGTGGCCAACATGATCCCCCAACCGATGCCCTGCAGGACTAAGAACGGCAGGTAGTCGATGAGAAACGCCAATACGCGAGTGAACCACGGCGTGTAGGACTCCGTCGGCAGAGCGCGGATCGCCGGTCCGGGTGGCGGCGGTGCGTACCCGCCGGAGGACGGCGGAGGCGGCGGAGGGTACGAACCGCCGCCGGGCGGAGGGGGCGGCGGAGGGTAGGAAGCGCCGGGCACCGAACGAGGGGGCGCGGGTTCATAGGCGCGCGATTGCGGCTCATGCCCACCGGACGACCCAGCCGGCGGAGGGGGTGGCGGGTAAGGCTCGCCAGGCGGCGTTTGATCGGTCATGGCTACCTTCCACTGCGGTTGCGCTGGACTGGGCCGCACTACAGTACCTGAGGATTCCGATCGCGAACGTAGCGGGCGAGACCTTCGTCACACCACCCCGAGCCACGGCGAGTGTCCCGCGGAACAGCCGTATTGGTAACTAGGCCAGCTGATTTGCGGCTCGATCGCCCGCTAACGTCGGCGCGGAGCGGCGTCGGAGAGAAAGCCCAACAAGTCATACCGGGTGATGACCCCAACCGGTTTGCCTTGTTCCACCACCATCAACGCGTCCCAGTCGCGCAGCGCCTTTCCAGCCGCAGTTACCAATTCGCCTGCGCCGATCATCCGCAGCGGCGGGCTCATGTGCTCCGAGACAGCGTCGGCCAGTTTGGCGCGACCCTCGAAGACGGCAGACAGTAGTTCGCGCTCGGAGACGCTGCCGGCAACCTCGCCGGCCATCACTGGCGGCTCAGCGCCGACGACCGGCATCTGGGACACCCCGTACTCACGCAGAATGCCAATGGCGTCGCGCACCGTTTCGGACGGATGGGTGTGCACCAGGTCGGGCAGCAGGACGACGACCAGCGCGTCGGACCCGGCTTCCTCGGCCACCTTCAGCGCGGCCACGACCGCCATTCCGCACGACCCGCCGACCAGCATCGCTTCTTCACGGGCCAGCCGCCTGGTCATATTGAACGAGTCGGAGTCGGACACCGCGATGATCTGGTCGGGCACCGCAGGGTCATACGCCGTGGGCCAGAAATCCTCGCCGACGCCCTCCACCAGATAGGGCCGGCCGCTGCCGCCGGAATATACCGACCCTTCGGGATCGGCCCCGATGACGCGTACTCGCCCTTCTGACACCTCCTTGAGGTAACGGCCCGCGCCGGTGATCGTCCCGCCAGTGCCGATCCCGGCGACGAAATGGGTGACCTTGCCGTCGGTGTCAGCCCAAATCTCCGGGCCGGTGGTCTCGTAGTGGCTGGCCGGACCTTGCGGGTTGGCGTACTGGTCGGGCTTCCAGGCGCCGTCGATCTCTTCGACCAGGCGGTCGGAAACGCTGTAGTAGCTGTCCGGGTCCTCGGGTGGCACCGCCGTCGGGCACACGACTACCTCGGCGCCGTAGGCGAGCAGCACGTTGCGCTTGTCCTCGCTGACCTTGTCGGGGCAGACGAACACGCACTTGTAGCCGCGGTGTTGGGCGACCAGCGCGAGCCCGACGCCGGTATTGCCCGATGTGGGTTCGACAATGGTGCCGCCCGGCTTCAGCAGGCCGCTGGCCTCGGCGGCGTCGATCATGTTCACCGCGATCCGGTCTTTCGAGCTGCCACCCGGGTTGAGATATTCGACCTTTGCCACGACCGTGCCGGCACCGAGCGGGATGACGGAGTTCAGCCGAACCAGAGGCGTTCCGCCGATAAGGTCACTGATGTGCTGCGCGATCCGCATGCGTTCATCGTCTCAGGCGGTTTCGGGCCGCGCACACCCGCTGGGCACCATTCGCCCGGCTAAGGCGGTAACCGGATAAGCCGCCAGGGCTCAGCCAGGGCCCCATACATCTTTTAGCCCTGGCCGGTGGCTTCGCGGATGTACTCCCCGATCTGACGCAGCGAACGGACCGCTTCCGGCAAGAGCGGCGCGGTCAGCTGGAAGTCGTGGACCTGACCGGGCCATACGCGCACCTCGGCCGGGACACCCACCGCCGCCAGCCTGCTTGCAGCCAACTGCGCGTCGTGCAGCAGCACCTCGGATCCGGACACATGGATCAGTGTCCGCGGCAGGCCGGGCTTGATGTGCTCCAACGGCTCGTAGATCTCTTCAGGCTTGCCGTCGGCTGTGTTCTTCTCGGCTGCGCTAGCAACCAGCTCCACCAGCGCGTCAAACGCCCTTGCCGGAAACATCGCGTCAGTCTTGATGTTGGGATGAGCCTGCTTGTATTCCTTTGCCAGTTGCAGCAGTGGCGAGATAGCCACCAGGGCCGCCGGCTCCTCGCCCACCTCCTGCAGGCGTTGCGCGAGGGAGAGCGCGAGGTAACCGCCCGCGGAGTCGCCGGCCAGCACGATCTGGTCGGGCTCGTATCCGCGTCGCCGTAGCCATTGGTAGGCGTCGTGACAGTCGTCGAGAGCCATCCCGACCGAATGCTTGGGCAGCAGCCGATAATTGACCACCAAAACGGGTGAGTCAGCAAATTTTGAAAGCGCTTCGACGAGTCTGCCGTGCGAGTTTGCTCCACAGGTCAGGAACGCGCCGCCGTGAAAGTACAGAATCATCCGTCGGCTGCCGTCCGCGGGCAGCACCCCGGGCGCGCGCACCAACTGCGCTGAAGCATTCGGCAGGCTCACGGTCTCTCGGACGGTGGCCGACACGGGAAGCAGCACCCGGGATGCCAAATCGATCAGGCTCCACGGCCACGGCAGGTCGGGCACGTAACTACCAACGGCCAAGACCGGCCGGATCGTCAGTCGTGACGCCAGTGTGGCTACTCGCGCGGCCACGCTGGGCCCGGACTCGAGGACCTCGACCGGTACGCCGTCACTGATGGCGAATTTGCGTGCCCGACCACTACGCGACTTAAGGACGTCATGTGGCCGAATGGCATTCCGGGGCGAGCCCGGTACATTGCTGGGTGCGGTCATGCTCAACACTTCCTACGCCTTTGTAGTATGTGACGAGGCAGCTAAACGTCCGGTTCATCCGACTCTGCGAGGCGTTCCAGCTATCCTCCTGGACTTAGCTTGCCAGCCGTTTCACAGCGGAACGTTTGAAGAGTCTGAATTGATACCACATTTGATTCACTCCGTAATCGCGTTATTTGTCAGCTACGCTCACGGAGCCGTTCTAAAATGGTCCGGTGACCATACGGCTGCCGCGTCTCTCGACGATCGCTCTGGCCACCGCGGGTGCACTCGCTTCGACGGGTACGGCCTATCTGGGTGCACGCAACCTGCTGGCCGGCCAGGCCACACACGCGCGCACCATCATCCCTAAGTCCTGGGACATCCCGCCCCGCGCCGACGGCGTCTACACGCGCGGCGGCGGCCCGGTGGAACGGTGGCACCGCGGCGTTCCGGTCGACCTGCACCTGATGATCTTCGGGGACTCGACCGCCACCGGGTACGGCTGTACGAGCGCCGAAGAAGTACCGGGGGTGCGGATCGCGCGCGGGCTCGCCGAGCAGACCGGC
>JBEKNM010000378.1:0-4916 GCA_049522835.1 Mycobacterium sp. | reverse complement strand
TCACCCGGCGAGCCTCGGCGACCGACGTCAGCAAACGGCTAGACCTGGCCGTGCGATTGTTGATCGGCGACTCAGAAGGGGCCCAGCACCCACCTAAGACGGCGGGTGACGCCGGTTAGGCAGGGGGCCCGGCGGTACGCCCCCGAATCAGCTCGGTGTCCAGCAGCTCGACGACAGGCAGCCCCGATGGCGGTGGCTTCAGTAGCAGTTCGCCCGCCCGGCGGCCCTTTTGCAGGCTCGGCTGCGCCACCGTGGTCAGCCCGCGGCTGATCGCCCCCGGCACGCCGTCGAACCCGGTGAGGCTCATCTGGCCGGGCACGTAAATGCCATGTGCCCGAAGGTAATCCATTGCCGAGAGGGCCAAGATGTCCGCCGTGCACATCAACGCGGTGATCCGCGGATTGGCCTCCAGTGCCACCTTGGCGGCGGTGCCGCCCGACGTCCGCAGGTGCTCGTAGCTTTCCACCACGGTTAGCGAATCCGGGTCGACACCGGCGGCCGTCATCGCCTCCCAGACGCCGACGACGCGTTCGCGCTGCACATCGAAAGTCGCGGACTGCAGCCGCTCAGCGTCCACCAGATCCTGCCGGCGATCCCGGCCCAGCCGCATGGTCAGCAGACCGATCTCGCGGTGCCCCAATCCGAGCACGTAGTCGGCGAGCTGACGCATTGCTGCCCGGTCGTCAATTCCCACCCGGGACACCCCGGCGAGGCCTTTGGGCTGGTCGACCACTACAACGGGCCGGCGCCGCTGCAGCACGACCTGTAGGTAGGGATCGTCGTCGCCTACCGAATACACCACGAAGCCGTCCACTCCGGCGCCAAGCACGGCAGCTGTTCCGTCCTCGAGACTCCGGCTGGGTCCGACCGCTACCAACAGCAGTCCCTGCCCCCGCTCTTCGCACGATTGCGCCACTCCCGCAACGAAATCCCACGCCGCCGGGTCGCTGAAGAAATAGGTCAGTGGTTCGGCCATCACCAAACCAACCGCACCGGCTTTGCGGGTTCGCAACGATCGCGCCACCGGGTCGGGTCCCGCGTAACCCAGCAGCTTGGCCGTCGTCAGCACCCGCTCACGCAGGTCGGCCGACAGCTGATCCGGTCGATTGAAGGCATTCGAGATGGTGGTGCGCGAGACCTTGAGCTCGGCTGCCAACGACGCAAGAGTCGCACGCCTGCGTGGTGTGGGACTCACGCTTGGTCAGGCTACCGCGCTTCCCCGGTTGCGCGTACGAGGCCCGTATTCAGCACTTTCTAATGGAAACGATTTTCATTAGTATTATGCTTCGGTCGGCGGGCCGGAGAGTAGGGAATCGAACGTGCGAACGGCACTGGTCAATGTAATGCGCTGGCTGTCGGCCGTAGCTGTCTGCGTGACCGGCTCCACGGCGTTGACAGGCTGCGGAATCGGTAATTCCGCACATCCGTTCACAGCAGCCGTGGTGGCGTCCACTGACGTGTGGGGCAGCGTGGCACGCGCAGTCATCGGCAGCCATCTGACCATCAGGTCCATCCTGACGGGCGCCGACGTAGATCCGCACTCGTATACCGTCAGTCCTACCGACGCTGCCGCGATCACCGACGCCGCCCTGGTTGTCTACAACGGCGGCGGTTACGACCCGTGGGTGAACCAGGTGCTGGCCAGTCATCCGGCCATCAAATCGGTCGATGCCTACTCACTGCTCGGCACAAACACATCGGCGGGAGCGGAACCACGCAACGAACACGTTTTCTACGACCTGAGCGTGGCGAAGGCCGTCGCCACCACTATCGCCGGGCGGCTGGCAACCGTTGATCCGGCCAATGCCGCGGACTACCACGCCAACGCCGCCGAATTCTGCCGCGGCGCAGACGCCGTCGCCATCTCCGAACACGCCATCGCCACCGCATACCCCGACGCCGAAGTCATCGTGACCGAGCCTGTCGCGTATTACCTGCTGGCGGCATCCGGCCTGGTAAATCGGACTCCGCCCGCCTTCACCTCGGCTAACGAGAACGAGACCGATCCCTCGCCATCCGACATGGCATCCGTCCTCGACCTGATCAACCACCGCCAAGTCGTGGCACTGGTGGTCAACCCGCAGACCTCCACTCCGGCGATAGACGGACTTCAGGACGCTGCCCGGCGGGCGGGTGTGCCGATTACCGAAGTGACCGAGACTTTGCCCAGCGGCACCGACTACCTGACGTGGCAGCGCAATACGGTCAACCAACTGCTGGCCGCGTTGCGGTCGAACCGATAGCCATGCGCGTAATCGACGAAGTAGTCGGGGCCTCCGAAACCTTTGACGGCCGGCCGCCTGCGGTCTCGCTCACCGGTGCCCGGCTGGCCTTCGGTGATCGCGTGCTGTGGGACCACCTCGACCTGTCGGTGTCGCACGCTGAGTTCATCGCGGTGCTAGGTCCCAACGGCACCGGCAAGACGTCGCTGCTGAAGGTGCTGCTCGGACAACTGCCGCTGAGCGCGGGCGCGGCGTTGGTCGACGGCAGGCGCGTCAATGGCGGACGATTCACGATGGCAGGCAGCGGGCACATCGGCTATGTGCCGCAACACCGCCCGATCGACCGGGAAGTGATGCTTCGCGGTCGCGACCTGGTACGGCTGGGCATCGACGGGCGCCGCTGGGGCGGCATGCCGCTGCGCGCCGCCGATCGGGCCCGCCGGCGCGAGGCCACGTGGCGGGCGCTGCAACAGGTCAACGGCGAACGGCTGGCTGATGTCCGGGTCGGGGTGATGTCTGGCGGTGAGTTGCAGCGAGTCCGCATCGCTCAGGCACTGGCCGGCGATCCGATGCTGCTGCTGTGCGATGAGCCGCTACTGGCACTGGACCCCGCCAACGCGAAGCTGGTAGCGGCGCTGATCGACCGCCGCCGCCGGGAAGCCGCAACCGCGGTCATTGTCATCACCCACGAGGTCAACCCGATCTTGCCGTACGTGGACCGGATCCTCTACCTGGTCGACGGCCGATTCAGCATCGGCACCGTCGATCAGGTGATGAACACCGAGACGCTGTCGACGCTGTATCAGGCCGAAATCCAGGTGGTCAAGGTCAATGACCGCTATGTGGTGGTGGGCGAGCACGACGGGCAAAGCTTGTGAACCACCGGCTCGGCGAGATGCTGGACAATCTCTTCTCTTTCGACATCACCGCCCACTTGCTCAGCCACGACTTCGTCCAACAGTCGCTGCTGGCGGCCGCGCTGCTTGGGCTGGTGGCCGGGCTGATCGGGCCATTCATCGTGATGCGCCAGATGTCGTTCGCCGTACACGGGTCCAGCGAACTGTCGCTGACCGGGGCGGCGTTCGCGCTGCTGATCGGGTTCGAGGTAGGGCTGGGGGCGCTGATCGGCAGCGCTCTGGCGGCGGCGCTGTTCGGCATTCTCGGACAGCGTGCCCGGGAACGGGATTCGGTGATCGGGGTGGTGCTGGCCTTCGGGCTGGGCCTGGCGGTGTTGTTCATTCACCTCTACCCGGGACGGACCGGTACCAGCTTCGCGTTGCTGACCGGCCAGATCGTGGGGGTGGGCTACTCGGGGCTGGCCATGCTGGCGCTGGTTTGCCTGCTGGTCATCGCGGTGCTCGCGACGTGCTACCGACCGCTGTTGTTCGCTACCGTCGATCCGGATGTCGCAGCCGCCCGCGGTGTGCCGGTGCGCGCGCTGGGCATCGTGTTCGCCGCGCTGGTCGGTGTGGTGGCCGCCCAGGCCGTGCAGATCGTCGGGGCACTGCTGGTGATGTCGTTGCTGATCACCCCGGCGGCCGCGGCCGCCCGGGTGGTCGCCTCGCCGGTTGCGGCGATCGTGGCCTCGGTGGTCTTCGCCGAGGTCGCCGCCGTCGGGGGCATCCTGCTCTCACTGGCACCCGGCGTCCCGGTGTCAGTGTTCGTCGCAACCATCTCGTTTCTGATTTACCTGTTTTGCTGGGTATTCGGGCGGCGCCGGGAGACCGCCGCCTGAGCAGTCGCGTTCCCCGCAATAAGCTAGGCAGGTGACCGGTATCGACCTCAACGCCGACTTGGGCGAGGGCT
This sequence comes from Mycobacterium sp., assembly GCA_049522835.1. GTDB lineage: Bacteria > Actinomycetota > Actinomycetes > Mycobacteriales > Mycobacteriaceae > Mycobacterium. Next base: position 888 of record JBEKNM010000378.1, on the reverse strand, counting down.
TCGGCGTCTGGAGCCTTGGTGACGATGACGCCATGCTGCAGATCGTCAGCAGCGCCAACGTGGCCTGCGGTTTCCACGCGGGAGATCCCGCGGGCCTGTTACGGGTATGTCGGTCGGCCGCTGAGCGCGGCGTGCGCATCGGAGCGCAGGTGAGCTATCGCGATCTGGCCGGGTTCGGCCGGCGCTTCATCGATGTCACACCCGAAGACCTTGTTGCCGACATCGTGTATCAGATCGGGGCGTTGCAGGCGATCGCCCACGCGTCCGGCTCGTCGGTCTCCTACGTCAAACCCCATGGCGCGCTATACAACGCGATCGTGACCAACCGCGAACAAGGCGGCGCCGTCGCGGAGGCGGTCCACCTGGTGGACGCCACGCTGCCGGTGCTCGGCATGGCGGGTTCGGCGTTCTTCGACGAAGCCGCCCGCCTGGGCTTACGCATGGTAGCCGAGGCATTCGCCGATCGCGCCTATCAGCCGGACGGCCAACTGGTTTCCCGCCGCGAACCGGGCGCGGTGTTGGGCGATCCGGCGCAGATCGCGCAGCGCGTAGTGACCATGGTCGCCTCGGGCCAGGTCACCGCGATCGACGGTGCGCCGATTGCTATCAGCGTGGAATCGGTTTGTGTGCACGGTGATTCGCCGGGCGCGGTGCAGATCGCTTCCGCGGTACGCGATCAGCTCGAGGCGGCCGGCAGCAAGATCGAGGCGTTTTGCTGATGCGACTGAAACTGGGCCGCCCTGATATCGCGCGGTATTCGGATCGGTTCGACGTGCCCGCCGCCGAACCCGATGCGCCGCTTTGGGCGACGTGGATGGGTGTGGCGACACTGCTGATCGACGACGGGTCGTCGGCGCTGATGACCGACGGCTACTTCTCCCGCCCCAG
>JBEKNM010000377.1:0-4936 GCA_049522835.1 Mycobacterium sp. | reverse complement strand
ACCGCGCGAGGGCGGCGTCCTGCGGCTTCGAGGGACACCTGGCGACGGCAAACGCCATGACCTGAGGCGACCGCACGGTTGAGACACGCAGCCATCTCGGCTTTATTCTCGTGTGCTTCGGATTACCGTTACCGGACGGCCTTCACGGTACGTTGCCGGGTGCGACGACAGTCATCCCCATTGCGTCGGCGGCCTGGCTGAGGCGACTCTCGTAGGTAACCAGCGCGGTCAATGGTGCAGTGGATGCGGCGGTTTGAGCAGTGGCCAGGTGTATCGCGTCCAGCGAGTGCAGCCCGGGGTCGGGGTAGGCCGCCGCAGTGGCGCGAATGACCGGGTCGATTTCGAACCGGTCCAGCCTGGCCAGCACGGAGGGAACAGCCGATAGACCTTCTGGGGCGACTGCCCAGATGGCCCTGGGTAGCTCAATTTCGGCCAAAACAGATGTGATCCACGGCATTTCGGTGCGTTCATCGAGCCAGTCACCTAGATCGTCGGACCCGACTTCGATCCGGATCAGCTTGACCAGCGCCGAGGTGTCCAGGTAGATCACGCGCTAATACCTTTCCTCGGCGCGCATGCGCTGCAGCAGCGTGCCAGCGTCGACATCGCCGCGCATCGGAATCGTGGGCCGAGGCGCCGGACCGCGCACAGTCGCAGGTTGCACCCTGCCAGTACTGATCAGCGCGCCCAGAGGCCCGGCCGAAGCCGGGATTATTCGTGCGATGACCTCGCCGCGCTCAGTAAGGGTGATCTCCTCGCCGCGCTTCACGCGGGCTAATACCTTTGATGTCTCTTGGTTGAGCATTCGCATGGACACTTCACTCACCTAGTGAATGTACTACAAATATGTCCTACATGCGACGGATATCCCAGTTCACCCCGAGCAGATGTCGTTCAGGACGACATCACCGCGCAGCCGTCACAGCTATTTCGCCGCGGCATCTATTCCGGGTCCGACAAGAACGGCCTGTGTCTGGGTGACCTGCGCGACCAGCTTGCCGCGGTCATCGGTGAGATTGGACTGCACGACGATCGTGCTGCGGCCGACGTGCAGCGGCATGCAGGTTGCGGTCACCGCCCCGCCACGCACCGCGCGGAAGAAGTTGGTCTTCGACTCGATCGTGGAGGTGCTCGCACCGGGCGGCAGGTTCACCACAGCGCACAGCGCGCCGATCGTGTCGGCGAACGCCATCAACGCCCCGCCGTGCATGATTCCACCGGTCGTGCACCGCTCCTCGGCCCAGGTCATCATCGCCCGCACGCGGTCCGGCGTGACCTCGTCGACAGTGATCCCCAGTGCTGCGGCGAAGGGCATGCTCGCGACAAGGGCCGCCAGGTCCGGGGTGCTCACGCCGTTAGCTTGACCCACCCGGGGTGCCCGAGTCCATACAGGCCGCGGACGAGGAGCCGAGTGGTCAACTGAGCGGCGCGGTGGTTGTCACGCTTGGCGCAGATGAGCGGACAGTAGCCAGGCCCGCACCGACTTGCGGCCGTTACTCTCGTCGCGGATGTCGGCGCCGGCGAAACCCTCAAAGCCCTCGAGGAAGTTCTCGGGCACATTGGCGTGGATCCGTGCCGGTCGGATCTCGTCGACCACCCAGTACTTGGAGACCACGTCGGCCAGCTCGTCCTCGGTGACGGGGTTGGCCGGTCCGCCCGCCGGCATGCTGTCGCGGTCGAAGACGAGCACGAAGTAGGAGGCGCCCGGCGCGGCGGCGCGCACGATTGACTGCTGGTAACCGTCGCGCAGCTCGATGGGCATCGAGTGGAACAGCGTGCTGTCGACGATGGTGCCGAAGCGGCCGTCGTAGCCTGTGAAGGCACTAATGTCTGCGACGTCGAAAGTGGCGTTGGCCAGGCCCCGCTTGGTAGCTTCCTCGCGCGCCAACGTAATGGCAGTGGGCGACTGGTCCAGGCCTACCGTGGTGAAGCCGCGCTCGGCCAGGTACAGCGACACCGCCGCCTCACCGCAGCCGGCGTCGAGCACGTCGCCGTGGAACCTTCCGGCGTCGATCAGGGCCGCGATCTCGGGCTGCGGTTCGCCGATGCTCCATGGCGGCCGGTTGCCCTCGCCCATCTCGAAGGCCTCGCCGCGGTATGCGGATTCGAACATCTGTTGAGTCGGCTGAGTCATGCAATCCGGTATATCAACTTAGCTGATATGTGTCAATGTCGTTGATATCTGTGGCGGTGCGATTGACGCCCGCTCCGACACCAGGCGGATCACTTCCGAGGTGGCCGCGCGCCGTGCGGCTCAGGTCTTAGATGTCGCACGCCACCAGGCCGCGACGTAGAGCAGCATCGAGACCACCAAAGCCACCAGCACCCACAAAACGATCGTGAGATCGATCCAGCTTCCGAACGCCGGCGAGCCCGGAAGTGCGTTTCTTAGCGGTATCACCGCAAACAACATCGCTGCGTACCAGGTCGTCAGCGGCGACTGAAACCTCCGTGGGTCGCGCCACGTCTGAATCGCGACAAACAAGCCAAGTGCCGCGATCGCGACGAAGATCAAAAGCATGACGATCGCGAATACCATCGTGCTCGCTGATCGCTGCAAGTCGACTTCATAGGGTGCCGACGCACTAACGTTATTCACCCGAGCCACGTGGACTTTCCAGCCGGTCAGATCGACAAATGTCACGTTGGCGCGTTCCGGCGTTTGCGCGGCACCCGTGAACAGTGTGACCGTGATCGGCCCGGTGTAGTAGCTATCGAGCGGCCAGCGTTCGACGCGGTGCGCCAGGGTCAGCGGAACGGGGAAAACACCGGGCAACATACCCTTGGACCACGTGCGCTTGATCGGCGTGGTCGTGGATGTGACTGCCACAGTGAGGTCTTGGTTGAGACCGTCGGTCGTCGAATCCAACATCGCAGGTCCGGGCTTTACGATAAGGTCGCCGACGAGCTCGCTGTAGTCTTTTTGAATAGTTACCAAATTCAGCGAGACAGTCGTGCCGTCGCTGGTGGGCGTCCCATGAGTTGGAATACGTTGGGACGGAGCGCCATCGACGTACAGAACGACCGTCGTGATCATTACGCAGGCAACGACCCCCACCAGCGCGACGACGCGGAGTTTCATGTGCGGCCACCATCGGCGACCGCGAACCTTTGACTGCGGGCGCTTTGCCGCTTCCTCGTTGCCATGACCTTGTCGAGCCTTCCTGACCGGTTCGCCGTGAACTGGTCCACGGCGGACGAGAGTCCTTCATTGGTGGGTACAGCTGGCAGCGTAGCGGGCTCTGATTCCGCAGGCCGCCGGCCCCGCGGTGGGACGGGGCGGACTCCGGCCCGGCGCCATTATTTGTCGAACCTGGAAAATACTGGCAATTGAACTGTGGGATACCTGTGAATTATTGGCGGGATTACCTATGGATTATAGGTGACTGCTACCCACGAATAGCCGTCAAGAAAACGTTAGATTTCCGATAACAGTGTTAAGAACACATAACGATGTTAAGAACACGTGATCGGATGTGTCGCTGGTCACGACTCTGTTGCGTCGCGTTCCGCCATTCGCTACAAAAGATGCAGCGCAATCACCGACCCGACCGGTGATCAGGACGAAACCCAAATTGCTTAGTGCGTGCTCGATGGCGAGCCCGCCCGCATACGTTTCCGGAAATTGGATCTCGGATAGGGGCACTACGATTAAAAAAGGCGTACAGCTAGCCACGGGGGGTTGCCCGGAGCGTCGTGCAAGCGATTTTCCGCCAATAGCCCTATTTCGCTCGTGAACTCAATCGGCTGCTAGGGAGAATCGATGCCACTCGGTAGTGTGCTGCAAGCTCTAATCATGCTGGCCGTAGTATTGGTCGGCTCAGTGCTTGTCGGAAACCTGTTTCGGCGGATTAAGCAGCCCGCGGTCGTCGGCGTAATCGCCTTCGGCCTTCTTCTTGGCACAATTCTGGCCGTCCTGCCTCATTCCATGAAGTCCGTGTTACTTTCGGCGACCTCGAAATCCCTCATTGACGACGTGGGCCAAGCTGGCCTCTTGTTACTGTTGTTCCTGGTCGGAATTGAACTGCGTAGCTATAGCAAACAACAAGGCGAGCGGTCACCACTGTGGCAACTGCTGCCCTGCGTGTTGATTCCGGTCGTCGTCTGCGCAGCTGCAGCTTTCCCCTTTGCACACCAACTGGTTGGCCCAGACCACAACCCGCTGCATGTGTGGTTGTTCATCGGTGTGGCGCTGAGCGTCACCGCCGTTCCGGTTCTCGTGCTGATTATCAAAGATCTTGGGGTCCCGGCGCCCATCCCTGGGGTCGCGCTGCGAATTGCCGTCGCGACTGATGCGGCCGCATGGGCACTGGTGACGGTGTTGATCCTGTTGACCACAGACTTGAGCGCGGTCTCGGTGCCTGCCCTGTGCGCGGGAGCCGTGTTGCTATTCACCGTGATGTTCGTGCTGCCTCGGCTCCTCCGGCGGTGGTCCCAGGTCGCCCAGCTGAGTGCTGCTCCGTTTGTGGTGGCGGTGTTCGCTTACGTCCTGGTCGGTGCGGCAGCAACGCAGGTGTTCGGCCTCCACCCCGCCCTCGGTGCCGTGCTTGCCGGTCTGTTCTTCCCGGCGGGGCTGGCCAACGAGGCATCGCAGCGGGCCTTAGCCACGGTTGCTGACATGCTCATTCCTGCGTTCTTCGTTTCGAGCGCGCTGTCTGTGCCGCTGCAGGTTCTGGGGGATCTGTGTCGATGGAGCGGCCTGGCGTGCCTGCTGACCCTGACCATCGCCGCTTCCGGTTCAAAGTTCGCGGTCGGTCTGGTGGCCGGCAAGATGCAACGCTGGCCACTTGCCGCCTCAGCTAAACTCGGCGTCTTGCTGAACTGCCGCGGCGTCACCGAACTCGCCATCGCGTCGATAGGTCTCCAAGCCCACCTGATCGGTCCCTATGCGTTTGCGATGTTGTGTGCGCTTGCCATCCTGACCACCGCGGTGACG
>JBEKNM010000376.1:0-4953 GCA_049522835.1 Mycobacterium sp. | reverse complement strand
GGTGCCGACCTGGCGGTCTCATTCCTGGGCTCAATGGTCTCCTGGCCGGTTTTGCTGGTTTCCAACGTCTGCATGACCTGAGAGCATCGGGCATCGCCGAGTCGTTGACATCTGCGCGCGGGGAGTACCATGTTCCTCATGGTCGAAAACTCCATTTTCGTAATTTGCCTTGGCGCGGTGCCGAGATGGAGGAGTGGTGACTGAAGAGCAGCCGCAGGCGTGGAAGAATCCGCTGGCATGGCTGCCGCACTCGATTGCTGAGGCCGCCTTGTCGGCCGAACCGTCTACTGCCCAAGGCGACGCGGATCTTGTTGCTGCCTGGGCGCATCTTCAGGAGCGCCTGAGCGAAGCCGAGCGGCTGGTGGTGTCCACACCGGTTAACAAGAACCGGATCGACTATGCGGCAGGTATGCGCCATCTGATGGTGTTGCTGGCGGCCGGCATCGATACGGCGCTGAGGGTGGATCCCGACCCCGTCCTTGCGGTCAACCGCGCCAGCATGGACGACATCGTCACCTGGGGTCTGGAGTGTCCGGACTGCGTGTATATGAATGCCAGCCTGCGCGCCGGGGAGACCTATCGGTTGTTCGGCAATCGGGGCACTGCTCATTATGTCGGACTACAGACCATGGACGGGATAGCGGCCACCGCCAACTGCCTTGTCGACGATCTCGAGGTCGACCCGGACGGGAACTTCGAAGCGATCTTGTCCGCCGACAAGCAGGACGGCAACTGGCTCCAACTCGCAGGCGATCATCCTACTCTGACAGTCCGAAACTTCTTCTACGACTGGGATATTGAAACGCCGGCGTCGCTTTCAATTGAGCGCGTCGGTGCCGCTATCACGCCCACTGGCCACCGCGTCGATATGGACGTCTCGGTTTCGCGTCAACTGCATGCGCTCGGTGAGTTCGTTTATGACAACCTGAAGTTCTTCCTCGACTTCGGCGCGATGCCGCAAGCCAACAGTTTCGTGCCACCGATGGACATGACGGAAATGGGCGCCGCAGCCGAAAATCGGCCTGTCATAGGCCGATTCGAACTCGAATCCGACGAGGCGTTGATTTTGGAGCTGGTCCCTCCCAAAGGGGTCTATTGGAGCATCTCGCTGGGCAACCCATGGCTGGAGACTATCCACTATGGACGCCATCAGTCCAGCTTGAACGGACACCAAGCAGTGGTTGACTCAGATGGCTTGGCGCGCTTCGTTATCGCCGCGCGCGACCCGGGAGTGGCGAACTGGCTCGACAATGCGGGGCACAGCAACGGCGCAATGCTGCTGCGGTGCGTGCGCACGGAGTCCGCGCCTGTTCCTGCTTCGCGAGTTGTTCCGTTCGAGCAAGTGAGATCGGTATTGCCCGCCGAGACTGTCATGACCACTCCGGACGATCGCGCCAAGGTGATTGCGGCACGCCACCGTGCCGTACACGAAAGGTTTTACCGATGACATTCTCCGCCGACGAACTCGAGGACGGCGCGCGTGCAGCAACTGGACTGGACGACTTCGGATCGTCTTACTACCGTGAGGGTCTCGATCGTACCGTTCACGCGCTGAACACCGAAGCCGAACTCAACGACCTCGGCCGAGTCATGCAGCATGCGACAATCAGCAATGCATTGATCCAGCGACTCAGGATCATCGACGCATACAAGGCGCACCCCGAGATCGCTGATGAGGTCGTCAAAGGTCCAATTGTCATCCTTGGATTACCGCGAACCGGAACTACCGCACTGGGGCAGTTGATTTCGGCCGATCCGCAATTCAGATTCCTGCGGACCTGGGAGTCTCAGGCGCCGACTCCGCCGCCGGCGACGGCTACGCAGCACAGCGATCCGCGCATCGCGCAGGCCGCTGAGGGCATCGCGATGATCGAGCAGATGTTTCCCGACTTCCTCGCGACAACCAACGCCGAGCCCGAAGGGGCGACCGAATGCCAAGATCTCATGGGCATGAGCTTCCGGACTTTCCACTTCGACGGTGTCGTTCGAGTTCCCGGGTACGTGGACTGGTTGATGGGTTGCGATATGTCCCCGACTTACACGTTCCACCGGGACGTGCTCAAGTTGCTGCAGTGGCATTGCAAACCTAATCTTTGGCAGCTGCGCACGCCGGTGCACATGTTTGCACTGGACGCATTCGTCGAGGTGTACCCGAGTGCCAAATTCCTTTGGAGTCATCGTGATCCAGCGAAGGTGTTGGGTTCGGTGTGCAGCCTCATCGCCTACATCCGCAGTTGGAGCAGCGACCACCAAGACCTAGTGGAACTTGGCGCCGAACAGCTGTCCTGGTGGGTCGAGGGGATTAGACGGGCGACGGACTTCCGCAGGAGGTTCGGCAACGACCGCTTCGTGGACGTCTCCTTCGCCGAGCTACAGACCGACCCAGTGAACACTGTCGGCAGAAGCTACGCGCAGCTAGGGCTCACGTTCGGCGATGCGGCGCGAGCCAGCGTCCAAAAGTGGGCGGACGGTCACAAGCCGGGTCACCGTGGCACGCACATTTACGACCTCGCCGACTACGGACTAACACCCGAACAAGTCCGTGCGGCGTTCAGCGATTACCTGGCCACCTACGATGCCTCGGGTTGAGAAAGCATTATCGTTGGTGCAAATGGACAGCGCTCACAGGGGCCGCCCCAAGCTCGAACCGGATCCGCAGGTCCGGGCGGAGATTCTGGCTGCCGCACTTGCCATCGTGGATGAGGAAGGCGTCCGCGCGTTGGGCGTCTCCCGGGTTCTCGCCCGGACGCAGTTGAGCACACGAGCGTTCTACCGGAATTTCGACTCCAAAGAGCAATTGGTCAAAGCAATGTTCCTGGAAATAGCGCGCGTCGAGATGGAGCGGCTGCAACAGAGAATGGCTGCCGAGGACCCCGTGCGCGCCGTCGCGGCGTGGATAGACGGGCGGCTGGACTTGGCCTTTGACCCGCAGAAAAAGGCCGACTTGCGTCAGCTCTCGCTCGAGGCGCACTCACAGATCTTTGCCTCAGTCGAACTTGTCGTACCCGCCTACAGCGAGATTCTGCGCCCGCTGATCGATCAGATCGAACGCGGGATGCGTCTTGGGCTGTTCGCCGAGGGCGATCCGGTCGAGGATGCAATGTCGATCCACGGCATCGTGTGGGCGAACATCGAACGCCAATGGGCGACCAGTGCGTGTGATCTCAGCGACGCGCGGAAGCGGGTTCTGCGCTTCTGCCTGCGCGGCCTGGGCGTCGCCGCCGAGGTCATCGATGAGGTCGTCTCCTGCGTTGCGGCACGCTGATCGAAGCCTGATTGAAATTCTCAGCCGCACAAGCAATCTGTTAATCACAGCCAACCATGAGAGGAAGAACGTGGATCTGGGGCTGGCTGGATCGGCTGCCGTGGTCACCGGGGGTAGCAAGGGAATGGGTCTGGCTATCGCGCAGACCCTGGCTGCCGAGGGCGCGCATGTCGCGGTGATGGCCCGAAGCCGGGTATCACTCGACGACGCGGTTGAGTCGCTACGTGCCGCAGGAGCGACTGACGCGGTGGGCATCAGCGTCGATATGGCTGACGCTGATTCGATTAGTGCAGCCTTCGAGACTGTGCGCGAACGATGGGGCCGACTCAACAGTCTGGTGCACACGATCGGCCCGGGCGACGGCTACTTCGAGGAAATGACGGACGCGGACTGGGACAACGCGTTCACGCTCGGCACCATGTCCGGAGTGCGCTCGATAAGGGCTGCTCTACCAATGTTGCGCACAGCCGAGTGGGCACGGATCGTGACACTATCGGCGCACTCCATCCAGCGCCAGAATCCACGAATCGTCGCATACACGGCGGCCAAAGCCGCACTGACCAGCGTAACCAAGAATCTGTCGAAAAGCCTTGCCAGGGAAGGTATTCTGGTCAACTGCGTGTGCCCCGGAACCATCGTTACCGCAAGCTTCACCGAGCAACTCCGCGACGTCCTCGCCGCCGATGGACTGGATTCCACCGATCCCGTCGACGTGATGACCTGGATCGACAACAACTTCCATCAACCGTGCGATCTGGGCCGAGCCGGATTGCCGGAGGAGATCGCCTCGATCACCGCGTATCTGGTGTCGCGGCGGAACGGCTACGTCACCGGCGCGACGGTCAACGTCGACGGCGGCAGTGACTTCATCTGAGGTCCGACGAAGTCCTCCTTGGAAAAGGCGGTTTTCGAATTAGCTGACGTTCTCGCTATTCACCGTGCCCTGCGGTTGTCGAAACCATTAGCCTTATGCCTGGGCGCGCCCCCGCGTACTCACGCGATTGGCGGATGAGGAGTCGGCGATGGGTGACACGACAGAGGGCTCGCTGGAGGGCTCGCAGTTCGGGCCGTATTTGCTGCGGCGGTTGGTGGGTCGCGGCGGCATGGGCGACGTCTATGAAGCCGAGGACACGGTGCGGGAGCGGATCGTGGCGCTGAAGCTGATGTCGCAGACGCTGTCCAACGATCCCGTCTTCCGCGCGCGCATGCAGCGCGAGGCCCGCACCGCGGGGCGGCTGCAGGAACCGCACGTTGTGCCGATTCACGACTTCGGCGAGATCGACGGGCAGCTTTACGTGGATATGCGCCTGATCGACGGCGCGAACGTAGCCACCATATTGGGCCGCTATGGCCCGCTGTCCCCGCCGCGCGCGGTGGCGATTGTGCGCCAGATCGGCTCAGCGCTCGATGCCGCACACACAGCCGGGGTGCTGCATCGCGACGTAAAGCCGGAGAACATTTTGGTCAGTGGGGATGACTTCGCCTATCTCGTGGATTTCGGGATTGCCAGCGCCGCCACCGACGAAAAGCTGACGCAGATCGGCACCACGGTGGGCACCTTCAAATACATGGCCCCAGAGCGGTTCACCGACTCCGAGGTAACGTATCGGGCCGACATCTATGCATTGACCTGCGTGCTGTATGAGTGTTTGACCGGATTCCCGCCCTACCAGGGCGACCAGGTCAGC
>JBEKNM010000375.1:0-4967 GCA_049522835.1 Mycobacterium sp. | reverse complement strand
GAGCCCAGCGGCTGCTGGCCGCTTTGAGCTAAACGGCGATGTGTCCAGAACAGACGTGTTCCCCAACAGTACGCCTAATCACGGGATTGCGCGCCGAAATGGGCCGCGATATGCGATTTCGCGCCGCGTTCGGTGCGCTACTCATCGTAAGAGACTAAAACAATTGCACCTAAAGGGATTTCGGCCACCGGCAGATGCTTGTTGGTTCGTCAAACCTCCACTACGGTTTGGCGCGCAGGTTCGATCAGAGCGCCGGTCTTCGCCAAGGTGTCGATCTGGTCGGCGTTGAGGCCGATTTCTTTGAGAATTTCTTCGTTGTGCTCGCCTTGGCGTGCGGGCAGTTGGGTGGTCAGCCCGCCATCGTGGCCGCTGAAGTGCCATGGCGGAGCCGGGATGGTGATGCTGCCGCCGTGACGGTCAGAGACCTCGCGAGTGGTCACCCAGCCCTTGGCCCAGTCGGTTTCGATGAACTCGGCCATGTCGCGCAGCTGGCCGGTGGCGATCTTGGCCTCGTCGAATTGGGCGTCCAGTGATGCGAAGGAGTCGAACGTGTAGATCCAGGTCTGCACGATGGCGTGCAGTTCTTCCAGGTTTTGTCGGCGCAGCTCGGCTGTACGGAACCGCGGATCGTCGGCGAGGTCGGAGCGCCGCATCGCGTGCAGGTAGAGCGGGAAGCCGAGGCTTCCTACCAAGCTCATCGGCGAAACGAACTCGTTGCCTTCAGGACTGGTGAAGAACGCGCAATCGGTGGCGCCCAAGATCGGCGTTTCGGCGCCCAGGTCTACGTCGGAAAGGTCGTAGTGCACCCGCTCATTGATCGACGTCAGCACCGCGGCCATAGCGACATCGATGTATCGACCTTCGCCGGTCAGCCGGCGCTGCTGCAGGGCCGCCAACACAGCGATGGTGGCGTGCAGCCCGGCGTAGACGTCGCCGTGCGACAGCGAGTCCGTTCGGCGATCTGCGCCCTCAACACCGAATTGCTGCAACGTGTTGTAGGTGAACCCGACCTCGGCCTGAACGGTGGGCGCGTAGGCCATCCGGGTCCGCCACGGGCCCCCCTGGCCGTATCCGCTGATGGAGGCGTAGACGACGGCGGGATTACGCGCCGCCACCGACTCATAGTCCAACCCGAACGCGGCCAGCGCACCGGGACGGAAGTTCTCCACGATGATGTCGGCTGTGTCGCATAGTTGTAGCACCGCGTGGCGGGCTTCGGGAACGTTGAGGTCGATACTCAGATTGCGTTTGCCCGCGTTCTGTTGAGCGTAGTAGCCGCTGATCTCGCCCTGGCGCGGAAACGCCAAGCGGGTCATATCGCCTTGGGGTGGTTCGATTTTGATCACTTCTGCACCTAGGTCAAGCAGGTGCTTGGTACAGTGCGGGCCAGCAAGCACGCGCGTGAAATCGACGACCCTGACGCCTTCGAGCGGCCCCTTAAGTTTCAACGTCATGATTACCGCCCCTCAAAACGCGCGGCGCCGGGACCGTTGGCGGCCAGCGAGGCCAGTCCGATCTTCAAGTCCTCGGATTTCCAGATGTCCTTTTGCAGTTCGTGCATCGTCTCGTCGGTGGCCTGCACTCCGTGCGACACCGCGTGGGAGACGATGGCTTTGGTGGACGCGTGCGCTACGGTCGGCCCGTTGGCGAGCTCGTGAGCGAGCGTTTTAGTGACTTCGGCGAGCTGTTCGTCGGGAACGACGCGGTTGATGACGTTCCACCTTTCCAACGTGCGGGCGTCGTACCGGCGCGCGAGCAAGGCCATCTCCTTGGCACGCGCTGCGCCGGCCCGCTCGGTGACTCGTTGAATTCCCCCCATCAAAGGATTCAGCCCGATCGCGGCTTCTACGCTGCCGATCTTGGCCGACTCGCTCGCCACGATCAGATCACATGCCAGCGCGATTTCCAGACCGCCGCCGAGGCACACCCCGTGCACGGCGGCGACGACCGGAATCGGCAACGTGTCGAAGGCGCGCAGCAACTCGACGATGTCGAGGTCGGGGGCCAGGGCCCGCTCGGCGCTATCGAACAGCGCTACGTCGGCGCCGGCGCAGAAATTACGCAGGCTGCTGCGCAGTAGTACTGCGCGGGCGCGCTGCTCTGCTGCCCAGCGGACGCCGTCGATCAGTGCAGTGAACAATGCGATTCCCAAGAAATTGTGCGGGGCGTGCTGCATGGTCAGCACCGCGACCTGACCGTCCATCTCGCGAGCCACCGGAGGTGAATTTCGGTCCGGAGCGCTCGCCGGCGATATCGCGCCGGTCGGCTGGTCCAACGTGTGCTCGGTCACGGTGCATCCACTCCTCGGTCATACTATGTCGGTCGTCATACTGATGGTATGCACCACCATAGAAGCATTAATAGCCGATCGTCAAGAACTATGTATGATGGGCGACATGCCTAGACGCAGCGACAGCAAGGAGCGGATGATCGCAGCCGCCCGCCGCCTCTTCCGCGAACACGGCTATTTCGGCACCGCACTCTCAGAAGTTGTCAGCGAGAGCTCGGCGCCGCGTGGGTCGCTGTACTTTCACTTCCCCGGCGGCAAGGAGGAACTCGCCACCGAGGTCGCGCTCGTGCACAGCGCCGATACCATCGCCGGAATCAACCGCGCCGCCGGCTCCACCGGCACCGCCGCGGAACTGATCGCGGCATTTATCGGCCGTCCTCGCGACGAACTCGCAGCCAGCGGCTACCGCGAGGGCTGCGCCATCGCCCCCATCGTCATCGAATCGACGCCCGCCTCGGCGCAGCTCACCGACACAACGCGCCGCGGCTTCCAGGACCTGATTGCCACCCTCGCCGCGCGTCTCGCCGAGAAGGGCATTCCCGACGACCGCGCCGGGCAGCTTGCCCTCAACGCCGTCACCGCCATGGAAGGTGCGCTCATTCTCGGCCGGGTGCTGCGCAGCCCCCAACCATTTGACGCGGCCATCGCCGAACTGGCCGCCAGCGCTGAGGCCGCAGCCGCCGCCTCCGCATAACCTCGAAAGGGACACCAGACGATGACCACCCCAACAACAGATGAGTTGCGCACCAACCTGATCGGAGCCTGGACGCTGCAGTCATACGAGAGCACCAGCGTCGACGGGTCCGATACGATCTACCCACTGGGCAAAGACGCCCGCGGAATAATCATGTACACCCCGGACGGTTACATGTCAGCCCAGATCATGCGCTCAGAGCGAACTCCGTTCGACCGCAACGATGCACACTTGGCCCACCAGGATGAACTTGCCGCGGCCGCCGGGGGTTATTTCAACTACGCCGGTCCGTACACCGTCGACGACGACGTGATCGCCCACCACGTCGAACTGAGCCTGGTGCCCAATTGGATCGGCGGAATCCAATACCGTAAGGCCCGCTTAGAAGACTCTCGCCTTGAACTCAGCCCGCCCGAACCTCTTTTGATCCGCGGCGAACTCCGGAACGCCAAGCTCGTCTGGCGGCGCGCCTGATTCTCGGGAGCAAACGCCCGGTTTCACCGGGCAATTTCGAGCGACCTACCGCGCGTCCTATCCCGCGATGAACACGGTCCGTAAGTACAGCTGCGCAAGTACCCTTAGTTGCAGGGCCTTGGCATCATGCCTACCGATGCAGCCCAGAAAACACTGAGGGGTGCCCCAACGAGGTGTTGACCTAGGATCCCGGGATAAGGAGGCCACTGCGTGACCTATCCCCAGGATCCTTTTGGGCACAACCCGTTTAGCTACGATCCACTCGGCCGCGTCCCGTTGGAACCGCCAATCTTTGAAGCACCGCCGTTGCCGCCCTACCGCCCGCCGGTCAACGCGTTCGCGACGTTGTCGCTGGTGTTCGCCTTCGTGTTCGCCCCGGCCGGCGCGATTCTGGGACATATAGGGCTCGCACAAATCCGCCGCACCGGTGAGCTTGGCCGTAACCGCGCTCTGATCGGGGTGGCGCTGTCGTATGTCGTCATCACGCTCACGGTCGTGGCGCTGATCGCATGGGCCACCCTGGCCGGCACCCCTACCAGCCAGACCGCGGCACCCACGACAACCACCGCTGCGCCCCCGGGGCCGACGGTGGCGCCAGAGGCGGTAGCCACGCTTTTGCCCGGCCTCGGCGACCTCAAAGGGATCACCGGCGACGAGAACCTCGAGGCCGGTCCAGTATCGGACCATCCCAGCCGATCCAACAGGGAAGGAACCATCGACCGCCCGCAGTGCTGGGGAAGCATTTCCCCCGGGATCCCGGACGCCTATGACGTCGACGCCATATCCGGGTACCACGCACAAGAGTTCACGGACACGCGCAGTTTCCTCAGCTCTGTCCAGGTCATCCAGGCAGTCGCGGTGTTTCATGATGTGCCCGCAGCGCAGTCGCAACTCGCGAACCTACTGGCCGGGTGGCACCAATGCGCCGGCTCGACTGTCAGCCTGACCACTCCCGGCGGGCAAACCGTCACGTTTTCTGTGAGCGCTCCCGCCGATGCCGGCAATGGCATTACCACGCTTGATCTGGCGCCGAGGGGACTCCAGGTGCACTCCGTCCGCGCGATCGCAGGCAAAGCCAATGTCGTCATCGATCTCTACCTGTCCTATAGCGGCAAGAGCGACAGTGACCGCCCCCGGCAATCCGCCGTGAGCATCGCGAATTACGTTCTCGGCAAGATCCCCGGTTAAAGACGGTCAGCCACATCAGTAGGCTCGGTGTATGAAGTATCTCGAGGTCGATGGAATCGGCAAGGTGAGCCAGATCGGTCTGGGCACCTGGCAGTTCGGCTCACGTGAATGGGGCTACGGGGACGGCTACGCCGCCGGTCCTGCTCGTGAAATCGTGCACCGCGCCCGTTCTCTGGGGGTCACGCTGTTCGACACCGCTGAGGTGTACGGGCTAGGGAAAAGCGAGCGGATCCTGGGCGAGGCGTTGGGCGACGAGCGCGCCGACGTTGCGGTGGCCAGCAAGGTCTTCCCGGTGGCGCCATTCCCCGCGATTATCAAGCA